>CAVIPP010000062.1:0-7718 GCA_963644615.1 Oscillospiraceae bacterium | reverse complement strand
CTAAAAACTATTCTAATAGCGAAATACGTAATATTTCAAGTCTATGAAAAACTAACATCAAACAACAATATGCAAAAACTAGGCAAAATCGGAACTTTGTTTTTCAAAAAAATAAAAGCTTTTAAATAAGGAATTTAATATTACAACTTACATGGAGTAAGGAAACGTTTATCTCACTGATAAATGCATCTCTTTCAAAAACTTTCATTGATTTCTCTCTTCCTTAACAGTTGTGAAACTCATGGTATGCCAATGTATTTTCAATTCCGCTTTTTTCATTGTTAATAAGCATTTTGGCAATATCTTCGGCATTATCAGCTAAATCAATTTCATATTTGATGTCTGTTTTAATGTTTGAAATTGTAAGGAAAACATCACCTGCAAATATTGCAATTAGAATTAATAATTTATAAGAAAGGGCTGAATCAAAAGAAAAATGAACCATTGAAAAAACAGCAATTCCTGTAGATACTAATTCTGACAACGTAGATATTATTCCTTTTACATAATCCTTGCCAGATTTCCCAAGAAACTCGCTTCTTAAGTATTTAAGATGCATCTTATCAATGAAACTTGCATCATCTTGATCTCTCTCGTAATAAAGCATTTTTCGTTTTCTTATAAAACTAATCTTTTCACCTTTTGTAGCATCTTTAAGTTGCTTCGCTAAATAAGCCTTTTTGAAATCAGCTTTAGAAAGAGCAACGGCCTTTCGCTCAAAAGCATATGAATCGGATGTGAATGCATAGCAACAATAAGCCCTGCGAAAATTTGCGATAACATGATCCTTAATGTATGCTTTCTTATAATCATCCCATTTTTCTGCCGCGTCTATTTTTTTATAGGCCTCATTTCTCCTTATTCTAGCAGAGCAAACTTCTGAATTAATGCTCACCACCGCGCTAGTAATAAAATATTCAAGCACTGAGGATATTACAAGATATGCCATCATAATGATAAAGAATGGCCAATCAAAAGAGCCAAAACTAAATTGGACAAAAGAGGTTAGTATAATTATGCCAATCAAAATGATTAAAAAATAAATAGACATATTCTTTTTGACCATGCATCCATTATAATTCAAAACAACTTGCACATCTCTCTTTTTTGATGGATTTATAGATACACATTAATTGAAAAAGTCATGACAAGAAAAAACAATAAGAGATACGAAGTACCCCATGTTTATGTTTTGCGTTTTTCTCTTCGGCAAGAATCGTGTGTTGCTACAGCAAACGAGCGACAACGTAAGTAATTTAGAATCACAATCTATCCCATCTTTTTCGGGCATATTCAAAAATTCCTTTATTAGGTTTATAACAACTATAAATTGAGGAAAACGAATTAACTGCATCCTCAAAAGACTGAGACACAATGCCAAGTTTTCTTAATACCATCAACGCTATCGTAGGCGCTCTTGATTCGCCTTGATTACAATGAACAAAAACCTTATGCCCATCGTTCAAACCTTTGATGCAATAATTAATAGCTTCGTCAATCATTTCATCACTAAAAAAGCGTGGATTAGGTGCGTCAACAATATTAAGTATCAAATGATGTTTAGAATCATATAGGAAGAGGTAGAAAGGACTATTCTTTGGCGCAGATCTTTCTTTATAGCCTAATGCATTTCTATGAAAAGGTTCTTTGCAAGCATGAACAACATACCAACTGTCAAAAGAGTCAGGGTCTTGTTTGTAATCCGCTTCGGAACCGACAAATAAATTTTTATAGACTTCAATCATTTTGTTTTATAGCCTTATTTAAAATTATTTCTAAATCTTTGCAATATTTTTGACGTGAATAATCATTTTTTATAATCGATTTAGAATTGTCCTTATATTTAAGAATTTCTTCATAATTATTTCTCAAATGTTCAAAGGCTTCAGTTAGGTTATTTGTTTGAGAAGGAAGTAAACAAATGCCTAATTTTGTCTTATTGAGTATTTTACAAGCTTCACCATTAGCAATTAATAAAACAGGGGTACCTAATCCTAATGAATCAAATAATTTAGTCGGAACTGAATCAACCATTTTATCTGATTTAAGAGGTATATACGAAACCTTAGATAGTTCAATAATAGCTTTAGCTTGTTCTTTAGAAACTGGTCCTAAAAAAGCAACATTTTTTATATCGTTATCCAATGCATATTTTTTTAAAGTTTCCGTATCTTTGCCATTCCCTCCTACAAGGAAGAAATAATCTGTATTTTGCATTTTTTTAGCAAAACTAAGCAAGGAAATTAAATGCTGTGCTCTGCCAATGTTACCAACATACGAAACAGTCCACTTATCAGTTAAATCATACGACTCAAGAATTGAATAATCACTTTTAAGTTTTAATGTATCTAAATCAAACCCATTACCAATCCATTTGATTTTATTATCAAACTTATGATTAGTGATTTCGCATAAGTGTTTAACCTTATATTCGGAGACTGTAGTTATATAATCACTTTTTGTATAATACTTTCTTGCAATACGTCTAAAAATTGATGATGGTAATGACCTTGGCTTAAATGAATTCATTTCAATTGCTACTTCGGGCCATATGTCACGTACATCAGCAATTAATAAAGCTCCATATCGCTTACTAACTAAAGACGATAATCCTGAGATATATTCAGGGATAGAAACTATAAAAAAACAATCGTTAATCATCTTTTTGTTTTTTTTCAGAAACTTCCTGGTTTTGAAACAAAACGTTAAATTATCAAGCAATCTATTAAAAAATGTTTTCTTTTTAAAATGATATGAATCTTTCAAATAATAAACCGTTGCTTCATTCCTTTTATCAACATAAGTTTTTTCACCAATAGTAATGATATTAATCTTATAATCTTTGCTTGAAAAATAATTAGCAAATGCAAAAATGCGATTTGCAGGAGCATTGCTACAAGGTCTATAAAAATCAGTATGAATCCATATTTCCTTTTTCATATTTTAAATATTCATCAATATTTCTACAATTCTTTTACTGGCGTTGCCATCTCCATATGGATTAGATGCTTTAGCCATCTTTTCATATTCATTTTTATCTTCTAGTAGTTTCTTAAATTCGGTATAAATTGTATCTTCGTTTGTACCAACTAATTTTAATGTGCCGGCAGCAATGCCTTCAGGCCTTTCGGTTGTATCTCTCATTACTAACACCGGTTTGCCAAGTGAAGGCGCTTCTTCTTGGATGCCACCGCTATCGGTGAGAATCATGTAACATCTCGCCATAAAATTGTGAAAATCTAAAACATCTAACGGCTCAATAATACGTATTCGTTCATCATCACCCAATTCTTCTTCTGCCGCTTTTCTTACGATTGGATTCATATGAATCGGATATATAACCTTAACATCAGGGTGTTCATCAACAATTCTTCTAATTGCTTTAAACATATGATGCATCGGTTGACCCAAATTTTCTCTTCTATGCGCCGTCAAAAGTATTAGCCTAGAGCCTTTAGCCCATTCTAAATGTTTATTGAAATAATCATTTCTTACAGTTGTTTTTAAAGCATCAATTGCGGTATTCCCAGTAATGAATATAGTTTCTTTATTTTTACCTTCTTTTATTAAATTATTTTTTGATAATTCAGTGGGAGCAAAATTAAATGACGAAATAATGCTAACCGCTTCTCTATTAAATTCTTCTGGATATGGTGAATATATGTTGTATGTCCTAAGGCCTGCTTCAACATGGCCAACAGGAATTCGTAGATAATAGCACGCTAACGCGGTTGCAAATGTTGTTGAAGTATCTCCATGAACCAAAACAATATCAGGCTTTTCTTTTTCTAAGATTTCTTTAATTTTATTTAATATATTTATGGTAATGTCAAACAATGTTTGACTCTCCTTCATGATTGATAAATCGTAATCAGGAGTTACGTCAAATATCTCTAAAACTTGCTTTAGCATCTGCCGATGTTGACCAGTAACACACACTTTTGTAACAAAAAAATCTGGATGTGCTTTTAATTCATTAACAACCGGACACATCTTAATAGCTTCAGGTCTAGTGCCAAATACAACTAAGATTTTCTTCATTTAGAGTTTATAAGTACCTTCCAAATCACAAATATTGCAAGCATCAAAAATAATTTTACCTTTGAGTTTTTTTAAATTCTCTTTAATGTGATTATGTTTAACCATGATTATCACCATATCGACATCATTTAAGAATTTATCAAAGTCGTGATATTGATTTTTAACTATATCTTTTTCTACCCAAGGGTCGAAAACTTTTAGAGGTTCCGCAAGATGAGATTGTTGATGTTCTAATAATTGTAATGTTGGTGATTCTCTAACATCATCAACATTTTCTTTATATGTAAGGCCATATATGCCAATTCTTCTATAATCATTAATGCCTTTTTCGTTAGCAATTTGAGAAACTCGATTTAATACGTATTCAGGCATAGAATCATTAACTTTCATCGCCTCACCAATAACCTTAGTTAATGAAGGATAATCACCTACTAAAAACCATGGATCGACAGAAATACAATGCCCTCCAACCCCTGGTCCAGGTTGAAGAATATTAACTCGTGGATGCATGTTGCATATTTTAATTATCTCGCGAACATCCATACCATCGTGATTGCATATTTTTGCTAATTCATTAGCAAAAGCAATATTGACCGCTCTAAAGGTGTTTTCAACAACCTTTGTCATTTCGGCCGTTTTTATATCTGTAATAACAATCTCTCCCCGACAAAATGAAGCATAGTATTTTTTTACTTTTTCACCAATCTCACGAGAATCAGCGCCAATAGTTCTATTATTGTTTAATAATTCATAAACCATATTACCCGGAATGATGCGTTCAGGCGCATGTACCAAGTGGATATCCTTGCCAATAACAAATCCCTTAGCCTTCACTGCCGGACGAATAAATTTATCCATTGTTCCAGGCGATACTGTTGATTCAATTACAATAATCGCACCTTTAGGGCAGATATCTAAAACAGATTCAACAGCAGTTATCACATAATATGGATCTATTTTTTTCGAAAATTTATCATATGGTGTTGGAACCGAAACAATATACATATCAGTTACCTGATATTCATTGCTGAATTTAATACCCGATTTAACCGCGGCATTAAATAATTCATCCAAACCCTTTTCTTTAAATGTTGTTTTGCCTCTATTCAATGTAGCGACAAGTTCTTTATTATAATCTGTTCCGACAACTTCAACTCCATGACTTGCCATCATAAGTGCGGTCGGTAAACCAATATATCCCAATCCAATAACGTTAATCATTTCACAGCCTCTTTTTTGTATACTATATTATTATATAATATTTCCATAACACAATTGATTTCGTATTTTTTTGCTTCATGTATACAATTCTTCTTCATCGTTAGAAGAAGAGAACTATTATTAGTTAATTCAAGGATATCATCAGCCATTTCTTTAATGTTGTTCACTTCAAAGATTCGTCCAATATTGTTATTTATAATCTCAGGATTGCTCCTCCAATTCGAAGCGATAACAGGAAGACCGGCAGACAATGCGTCAATAATAGTTCCAGCAAATCCTTCGCCATCATAAAATGTAGGGAATAAAAGTAAATCGTATGACGCTAAAACATCGGTTGTCTTATTAAAGGCAACTTCGCCTTTATATTTAATATGCGACGAAAATGACTTAGTTAATTCAGAGAACCAATCCTTTTCTTCATGAGCAACACTCCCATAAATATCTAAGTAGAAAGTTCTATCAAGACATATTTTATTAGCCATTTTAACTGCATTAACAGCATCATCGATTCCTTTTGCTTTTGAAACTCTAGAAAACGTGCATAAACGAAAGGCATCACTATTGTTAATCGATAATTCATTTTCGTTGATAATGTTTAATCTCTTGCAATTAGGCATTAACACTAAGTTTTTTAAACCAGTTGATGCAAGTGGTTTTAAGATATAATTTGTTTCTACATAAATATAATTAATTTTTTTTAAAAATTTTAAAAAATTTTTATTTTTCAAAACAAAATCATAAAGCGATCCACCAATTGCGATATAATGCATATTTCTTTTAAAGAATATATTTAGATTAGTCAACAATGGAGCAAAAAATTTTATACCTTTTTGCGCAGGTAAGAAAATAATATCTGTCGAATTAAAAAACGAAAAAATGATAGCAATAAAAGAAAAGAAACGTTTAATTAAATTGCCTCTTGTATCAATTTTTTTAATAGTCATCTTTCCATATCGTTTTTCAAGTTCAGAAGCAATGATTTTTGTTTTTACGGTTTGACCATTCAAAAGTTCTTCACCAAAACCAAAATGTCCGATTATTGTTATTTTTTTCATTGATTAAAAAGTTTTTGCTTTGCCTTTCTCCAAAACATCTTTCTTGAAAGCTTTTTGTTACAAGCTCCTTTTGCCCATTTTGTTTGATACTCCAAAAACATGTTGTCGCTTATAATGTTAAGTGCAGATAATAACTGGACGTGGCATTTATGATAAAACGCACTTGCATAATGCCTATCTAAATCATAATAAGACCATAACCCTAGATCAAAGCGATCTATAATCTTAAAAAGGGATTTAGTCGAGATAATGAACACATCTTTAATCTTTGTATCACCAGTCATTAGGAACGCATCATATATGCCAAATAACGCATATATATATCCATTTAAAACAATTCCTTTTTCAGGATATTCATATAAGCAATAATCTAATCCATCAAAAACTTTAGTTACTGCAAATGGATGATTTTTATCGACGAGAAATCTATATGCATTAATCGCGGCATCATAATATTTTTTATCATTCGTTTCCACATACGTTCGGGCAAGTAATGAAATGCATTCTCCTTGACACATGGCGGAATAAGGATTGCTTAGTCCATTAACAAAGTACATGCAGGAAATAGAACCATCATTATTAATTATTGAAAGAATAAAATCAGAACAATGAATCATTTTCTTTAAATAAACATCATCGTTAGTTTTTAAATATAATTCATAACATCCAAGTCCATATTGAATAATTTGGATAGGAAATAACACTTTTTTACCATAATCATTCGTAAATATCGGTATGTAATCAACAACTCTTTCTGTCTTCTTATCGAATGTAACCTTATTGGACATGTCATTATAGTAACCGTATAATTTATCTGGACAAATAAAATGACCTATTGGTTGATTGATATGCAAATCGCTTCTACCAAAAATCATTTTAAACCATATCTTCCATCTAGTTAATGTAGCCATATAAGCATCCTCTATTCATTAATTTTGCGAAATAATTACCTTTATTTCCTTTATCTCTCTATCAACATCATCTAACGATAAATTAATCGCATAAGCGAAAGGCATAATTTGGCTATAGTAATGTGCATTTTGATTTAACATTACTTTCTTTGATATAAGGTCTTCTTTTCTTATATTATTCGCTTTGAATAAATCGTTAGAATAGTTTTTAGAATCAGAAATAATATTTATTTTTCCTTGAATAGTGTGTTCAGACAAGTAACCATTTTGTCTTTTTTTATCAGAGGTTGGAATCAAATTAAACATCGCTTTTTCGAGCCACACTCGCAATGACAATATATATAAAACTTTATTAAAGGAATTTGTATAAAAATCTTTGCGATTGATTCCCACATATGAATCAATAATATCTATTAATTTATAATTAGATAGATTAGCCGGGTCAACATTTGATGTTTCTTCATTTGTTGAATAATGATATACGTTATGT
>CAVIPP010000061.1:0-7816 GCA_963644615.1 Oscillospiraceae bacterium | reverse complement strand
AGAGAAAGAAGATTTAATATAAGCCAGCAGTCAAAAAAATGGTGATGAAATTACTGTGACAGCAACATTAGCGGATGCTATGGGTGCATTAACTATTAAATATAGCGATTCAATTAGTGCTTCAGTAAACATTTATACAGAAGCCGCGAAAACTCCGACTAAATTAGAATACGCCGGGACTCCTATCACATCTTATGTTGCCGGTCAATCATTCGATCCAACTGGTTTAACTTTTAAAGCCTTCTATGGTGATGAAGATACAACTGGTAGCGATGTTGATGCTGAACACATAACATTTAGCCCTGCAACTTTAACTGTGGGAACTACGAACATTACTGGTAGTTATACCGAAAACGAAGCAACCGTATCATTTACAATTAACGACATAACTGTAGAAGCTGATTATATTGTTGATGTTATTTTTGATACTTCTAATGCTAAAACTGCATATCAAATCGGTGAAGATTGGGTTAATTCAGAGTCTGGCATTACTGGCTTTGGAGAATATAAAGTCAACAAGGACTTACTTGATTTAGCTGCAACCGATTTTACTTATACAGGTTATGACTCGACAAAGGGAGGGGAACAAACTATAACAGTTTCTTATCTAAATCCAAAAAGTGAGACACCTTTCTCAACAACTTATACAATCACAATAAAATCAGAAACTCTTGAAAAAGACGGTGTTTACGAAATTGTTACTGATTACACTTTGCTAAAAGCTGGAGACAAAATAGTAATTGCTGAAAATACTAAAGGCGGCGTGTCTGGCGACTTAGCTAAAAAATCCTCTGGTGCTTATGACACTTACTTAACTAGTGTGAGTGGTTCGGAATTTTCGTCCGATAAAAAAACAATAACTTCATTAGGTGCTGATGCATTAGTCTTTACTTTAAGTGGAGATTCCACTGCTTGGCATTTATTAAATGAAAATGGAGATATGCTTGGAGCAACTGCTGCGAAAGCATTAACATGGGATTCTACATCTAAAAATTATAATTCAGATTGGACTTTTTCAAGTTTCACATCAACCGTTAACAATGTAACTTATACAGGCGCTGCCATTACTAACGGCGGTTCAAACTTTGGCAAGATTCTCTACAATGGTAGCTCCCCACGTTTTCTTAACTACACAAGCGCTGTTTCAAAAGATATGTTGATTCCGCAAATATATAAATTCACAGGCGGAACTCACGAAGCTTCATTAGCCTTAGTCAATACCGTTAAGTCTATTTATAACGATGGATATTTAAGTTGCGACACTAGTGGCACTAATTCAACAATCCAATGGACTGAAATCGCTAATTTATTTTCTTCAAACGTAACTGACGCCGATGAATTAGAGTTCTTAAAAGAAGCATTATCTGATGAAACAGCAACCAATGGCACAATCAAAAAATTCTTAGCGGATTATGATTACATTTTAAGCAAATATAATTCTGCTCCATATTCAAAAGGATATGCTAACTTCCTAGAAAGAAATCCATCTGGTGCAGCATCAAGTATTAGTAGAATTTCATACACTAGCGACTCCAACACCGCTATTCTCGTCGTAGTCCTTGTTTCATTTACAAGCATTACTGCAATCGGTGGATACTTCTTCATTCGTAGAAGGAAATATAACTAAAGGTACTTATCGACTTTAATTAGTCATTAGGTATAAAGCGCGGAGTGCTGTCCCCCAGACTTCGTGCTTTTCTTTTTGGAGGTCTTTAGATATAAAACTAGATATAGCGACTTAAGATGATTAGCTAATCGAATAAAACCATCTCCAAATTCAATTGGCTAAAAACCTTAATTTGTTGATTATTTGCAACCTTGAGAACACCCCTCTTGCACGCTTATAAACAGTAAATAAATGCAAGTGTATTTGCACGCTTGAGAACAGTTTAAGATATGAATGTCTGAATTAATAATTATTGATTAATCAGTAAAATGCTTTTGATATTCAGTTTAGCAATAATAAAACATGGTGTTCCGAAAGTTGAAAATACTTACTGAAAAATAGGTGCTCTTAAGGTTGCAAATAATCACTATATCAAATACTTTTTAGAAAATAATAAAATTAAAGAAGTTGTTAACTCACTTCCGTGTTCAAAAGAAATACCTAATCTAATTCGAATGTTATCATTTGATGTCTTCATGGAATAAACCTTCCACCACTACGGTGTCTTTTTTCATACCGAGGTGTTAATTAACAACGTTTACACAACGTTTACCGAAAATAGCAAAAATAAAACGGATAAATACAAATTATCCGTTAAATTTGTAATGGTAGCTGAGGGGGGATTTGAACCCTCGACACGCCGGGTATGAGCCGACTGCTCTGACCAACTGAGCTACCCAGCCAAGTTTGGTGGAGTTAATGGGGATCGAACCCACGACCTCCTGAATGCAAATCAGGCGCTCTCCCAGCTGAGCTATAACCCCTTAATGGTCGGGATGACAGGATTTGAACCTGCGACCTTCTCATCCCAAATGAGACGCGATACCAAGCTACGCTACATCCCGACATAAGTTTTGGCGCGCTTGACATGAATCGAACATGCAACCCTCAGATTCGTAGTCTGATACTCTATCCAATTGAGCTACAAGCGCAATTAATTTAAAACCCCTATATATTATGCTTATTTAAAAGCATTTTTCAAGAGTTTTCATTTGCTGGAGGTTCCGGTCAGAGTTGAACTGACGGTCATTGAGTTGCAGTCAATTGCCTTAGCCACTTGGCTACGGAACCAATAGCGAGTGAAATTATAACATTTACTTATAGTCTTAACAAGTCTATTTTTGAGCAGTATTTTCTACACCTCGACGGGCTTTTCTTAGTTTCTTTTTGGTGAGTTTTGCGACGACAAAATAAATAATTAAGCCACCACCAATAACAATTTCTGAAACTAAAATTATCGTTAACCAAACAGGGATTGGAGAAGTTTTAACATTTTCCCACATATCTAAGACAGCTTGATTACGGTCACCGAAATCCTTCATGACTGCTAAGTAAGGAAGATCTTCATTAGATGGAAATTGGGCCGCTAGAGCTCCTTTAGCAACCATAGGATCAGCATAGATTATGCAATCTTCACTATCATTGACTGTTCCTTTAAAAAAATAAGACAAATCATATTTGACATAGTCGACACCTTCCACTAAGTCATCATTTTCAACTATTTCGCCAGTTTCTTCGTCGTAGCGAACATCATAATATGACTTAACAAGATTTAAGATATCTTCTCCAGCCGCTCCAGGAGTGTAACCGATATAGTCCATATTCATCGCTGCTTTAGAAGGTTCATAAACAAAATTGATGAATTCTTGAGCGAGTGAAATATGACCATTATCTTGATTATTTGACCACTTTGGAATGCATAATCCATCAAACCAAATATTACTAGCACTACTATTAGTAGGAATAGAAAAATATAAATCGACAGGCTTGTCTTCGCTAGCAGCCTGGTTAATTGCGTAGACTGCATCACCACTCCAAGCGATATTTCCACCAATCATTCCAGTGACGATATCGTTTTTGCCTGAATCAACTTCAAATCCAAATGAATTATTTTTCATTTTGATTAAATCTTCTTGAACTAGTCTAAGAGTTTCATCGTCACAACGATTGAAGATTTTATTTATTTCTTGATTATATGTATCTTCATCAATTTCATTATTATTTAATTGATTTTGGAGATTACTTATTTCAGTTTTATGTCTATCAATATGCACTATACCAATCGCATATAAATCTCGAACTGAATCTTTAATTGAAATTGTTGATTTATAAGCTTCATTATATAAAACATCATAACTTGAAAAATCATTAATAACTTGCTTAAAATCAAAGCCTTTATTTACGTAATATTGTGGTGAATAAAGTAGACCGACAGTTCCCCACATATATGGACGAGCGTAATCGGAAATAGATTCACCATTGTTGGCTTTAATATTATCAAAAACATTTTTTAAATATGGAGATAAATATTTATCGACATTTTCCATATTTTGACTTGTATCTAATTTTTCAAGCATACCTTCATTGATCATCTTTTGAATCATATAGTCACTTGGCATAATGATGTCATAATTTGATTTACCAGTTTTTAAATCATTAAAAAGAGTTTCGTTTGTATCATAGGTAGAATAAATGACTTTGACATTTTTTCCTTTTGAACGCATTTCATTTTCAAATTGAACAATTAAATCATATTGAGCAGGATCATCTTCTTCATATTCTTCATCTGGATCGGCTTCATAGATATAGTCTTCACAATTTTTAATTGATAATTGAGTTACTTCACTCGCGTTATATTGTTGCATTGCTTCTATAGAGACAAATCCTTGCTCTTTAGCAATAAGCGAATCAAAAGGTTCAGGTAGAGAAGTTAAAATAGATGAAATAGAAAATAGAGGAATAGAAAGAATTAAATATTTAAGTTTCATTTAGATTTCCCTCCTTTTCTTTTCTTTCTTGGCGAATTTATTTTGATAAATAACAACTCCAATAACGATGAGAAGAACACTTATGAAAATGATAGTTGTTAGCGCTCTAGTTGAACCTGGGATTGCTTTTTTATGAATCGCGGCTTGAATATAAGTCGATAAAGTTTCGATATCGCTATCTCCGCTTAATAGTCCAGGACCACGGGTAAAAGCAGTGATGATAAAATCATCAAGCGATAAGGTCATAGCGAGGAGAAATCCACTGACAATACCAGGGAATATTCTTGGAAGGACAACACTAAAAAGAGCACGATGTGGATTAGCGCCTAAATCTAAAGCAGCCTCATATAAATTTGGATCCATTTGTTGAAGTTTAGGTTTAACGGACAGATAGACAAATGGAAGAGAGAGGACGACATGTCCAATTAAAAGTGTCCAATATGAGAAAAGTTTAGCGCCAAAAAAAATCTTACTTTGTAAAAAGACAAACATGACTGTTAAAGATAAAGCCATAACAATTTCAGCATTGACGACTGGAATTTGAGTGACAACTTCAACAGCTTTACGACTCCTTCTTTTTAAGCTATTAGCGCCTATTGCTCCAATACTACCTAAAACAACCGAAACAAGTGAACTAGTAATAGCGATGATGATTGTGTTAGCAAGTGCTTGCCAAACTTTGATAGATTCGCTTGAAAATAGTTTCTGATACCAAATCCAGGAAAATTCTCCAAAATCATGGCCTATTACACTAGCGCTAGAAAAAGAGAATGCAATAATTAGTAAAATAGGTAGATATAAAAGAAACAAAATCAAATAAATATAGAAGTTAGCGAGTAATTTTTTTACCATAGTCCACCACCTCTACTTTCAGCAGCGTTCTTTTCGTCTTTAGTAAGTAGCATCGAAAAGAAGACTAAGATAAGTAAAACGACCGCCATAAATGAGCCATCATTCCATTGATTATTGGAGAAATTTAAATAAATAGAATCTCCAATTAATGTTATTTTTCCTTCGGAAAGAGTACTGGAAATAACATAGGAAGACATAACAGGCACTAAAGTCATTGTTATTGCAGAAATTATTCCTGGAAGAGATTGAGGAATAACGTTTTTAAAAAAAACTTGTAGAGGTGATGCCCCTAAATCGCTTGCGGCTTCCATTTGAGAATGGTCGAGTTTAACCATCGTTGTGTATAATGGAAGAATCGTAAATGGAAGATAGTTATAAACCATACCAATTAATGTTGCAGTGTATGGTTTATCCGATCCACCAAGTGAAAACCATGTGAGTACTTCTCTAGTCGCCCAAGTTCTAAGGACAAAATTAATCCACATTGGCATAACAAAAAGCATTATCATAATGGCGTTTTTATTAATTTTGGTGTCGGCGAGAAAGTAGGCTAATGGATAGCCAATAAGTAATGTTAGAAGTGTTGTTTGAATAGCAATAAAAAATGAAATGATAATTGCGTTAAGTTTTGTTGGTGAAGTAAAAAACTTAATCATCGAATTAAATGATAAATTTCCACTACCATCACTAAAGGCGTAATAAATTATTAATAAGATAGGAATTATAACAAATAACGCTAGGAAGATAATGTAGGGAATAGTGAGATATTTTCTCTTAAAATTAAATCTCATATTCCTCAACGTCTCCTTTTAAACGAAGCTTGATGTCTTTTTTATCAATATAGATACCAACGACATCATTTTCATTCCACGTATCAATAGTTTCTAAAACAAAGAATTCATCGTCATCAGTTTTAATTGTGACTTGATAGTGATCACCAACATAAATATTTGTGACAATTTTACCTGTGAGTTGTCCTTTAGAAGTATCATCAGAAATTTGAATTTTATCTAGAGCAATTTCAGCCGAAACTCTCGCTCCTGTAAAATCATATTTTTTACCACCGTTAGAAATGACATAACCTTCATCATCAAGTTTGCTATTTTTGATAAGCTGAGTTAAATCGACTTCAAAATTGCCAGTCGAAATATCGATTGTGTCATCTTTATAAACTTCTAAATTGGTAAATAAATTTTCTATCTTCTGTTTTTTCATTATATGAATACCATCTGGATCGATGGAAAAAGAAACTTTCCCTATTGGCATATCTTTTGTTGATTTAGCGACAAGTTCGTTTTTACCAACGTTCATAATATATTCATAGTGAACGCCTTTAAAAACTTTACCGACAATTGTGGCTTCAACTTCACCTTTACCTGTCGGGAATAAATTGACGTCTTCAGGACGAACGACGACATCAACTCTCTCTTTAAGAGGAAAATCATCGACACATTTAAAATTATGTCCTAAAAATCTAACGACATATTTATCTTCCATAGTCGCATTAAAAATATTAGATTCACCAATAAAGTCAGCGACAAAGGTATTTACTGGTTCATTATAAATATCAATTGGGGTGCCAACTTGTTGAATGACACCATCTTTCATGACAACGATGACATCGCTCATCGTCAAAGCTTCTTCTTGATCATGGGTGACATAAATAAAAGTAATGCCGAGTTTTTTATGCATCTCTTTAAGTTCGAGTTGCATTTCTTTTCTCATCTTGAGGTCGAGGGCTCCAAGAGGTTCATCAAGAAGAAGGATTTCAGGTTTATTAACAATACATCTAGCGATCGCCACTCTTTGCTGTTGACCACCAGAAAGAGTTGTTACATCTCGGTTTTCAAGTTCAGAAAGGTCTACAACTGAAAGTGCTTTGGAAACAAGTTCATCAATTTCTTTACGAGTATATTTACGATATTTAGTTACTTTTGTAACTGTGTGAGATAGTTTTTTGTTTTGCTCTTTAAGTTCATTTATTTTATTTAAGATTTCGTTTTTATTTATAGCGGTCTTAAGTTCTTTTTTTAAGGCATGAATATAGATTTTATTTTCCTTAATCGTCTTTTTATCAATTCCATCAACTTCTTTAGCGGGAATCTTTTTTAATTTTAAACCAAACGCAACATTATCGTAGACATCTAAATGTGGGAATAGTGCGTAGCGTTGAAAGACAGTATTAATTGGTCTTTTATAAGGTGGAAGCAAAGTGATATCTTTACCATTTAAAAGAATCGTTCCACTTGTTGGAAGTTCAAAACCTCCAATCATTCTTAAGGTTGTCGTTTTACCACAACCAGATGGACCAAGGATGGTTACAAATTGTCCGTGCTTAATGTCAAGAGAAATGCCGTCGACTGCGTGAAAGTCGCCGAAGCCTTTAACTACATTACTTAAGCTGATGATTACTTCATCGGTTGCCATATTGGTTTCCTCCATAACTAACAGGGTTAAATACGAATCAAATCGCGTGAATTTTTCTAAACAAAATTTAGACAAAAAATATATAACTATATTGTTGTATAAA
>CAVIPP010000060.1:3216-7904 GCA_963644615.1 Oscillospiraceae bacterium | reverse complement strand
AAAAAATCCTCCATTTCATTTTACCCGTTCGGGCAAGATTATGGGGGAAATTTCAATCTTAATGGAGCAGATGACGGGAATCGGACCCGCATAGCTACCTTGGCAAGGTAGTGTTCTACCACTGAACTACATCTGCAAAATTCAGCGTTTATTATTATAAAGAATGTAGTATAATTAAGCAAGTGATTATTTGAACTTATGACAACATATAAAGATTTAGCGGATTATATATTCCCAGATGTAACTGAAACATTAGATGATTTAGAGAAGAAATTCCCTAAAAGAGATTTACCTATTGGAGCAGAAGTAACTAGATTTGCTCCTTCCCCAACTGGTTTTCTTCATTTAGGAAGTTTATTTACATCTTTAGTAACAAGTAAAATTGCTTTTGATTCAAAAGGTGTTTTTTATATTCGCCTTGAAGATACTGATACTAAAAGAGAAGTAGAAGGAAGCGCAAAAGAGTTAATTGACCAATTAGCCTATTTTGGTATTGTTCCTGATGAAGGATATCTTGGAGACCATGAAATTGGTAATTATGGTCCATATCAACAATCTAAACGCGCTCATATATATAGAGTTGCTATTAAGCACTTAATGGAAATAGGAAGAGCATATCCGTGTTTTTGTAGTGCAAAAGAACTAGAAGAAATTAGAGAAGTTCAAGAAGCAAATAAACAAATACCTGGTTATTATGGTGGATATGCAGTTTATCGAAATACAACTCCTGATGATGCCTTAAAACTCATTAAAGAAGGGAAACCTTATGTTATTCGTTTCCGTTCATTAGGTAATCATTTGAACAAAATCGTCATCAAAGACTTAATACGTGGCGATATTTTAATAGCGGAAAACGATTTAGATGTTGTTATTATGAAATCTGATGGTTTACCAACATATCATTTTGCTCACGCAGTTGATGATCACTTTATGAGAACAACGATTGTTATTCGTGGTGAAGAATGGATTGCTAGCGCTCCTATTCACGTTGATTTATTTAACGCTCTTGGATTTGAACTTCCTAAATATGCTCATTTACCTGTCATAATGAAACTTGATAATGGTAATAAACGAAAATTATCAAAACGTAAAGATCCTGAAGCAAGCGTGTCTCATTTTATTGTTGAAGGCTTTCCTAAAGAAGCTCTTAAGGCGTATTTAATGAGTATTGCTAATAGTAATTTTGAAGAATGGACAGTTGAAAACAAAACATATGATATTGATAAATTTACTTTAAAATTTGAAAAAATGTCACTTGATGGAGTTCTTTTTGATCAAGATAAACTTAATTATTTTTCAAAAGAAATTATTGCCTCAATGAGTGCAAGTGAAGTATATGACCGACTTCTTGAATGGACTAAAACCTATGACGAGTTATTCTATAAATATTTAATAGATAATAAAGACTACTCTATCTCTATTTTAAATATTGAACGTGGTGGAGAAAAAGCACGTAAAGACTTTGTTTGTTATAAAGATGTATTCCCTCTTATTAGATTCTTCTATAATGATGAATTTGCTAAGATAACATCTAATGGATATCCTTTTAATGAATTTATTGATAAGAACATTATTAAAGATGTTTTAATCGACTTTATGAACACCAACGATTACGAACTCACTAATGATGTGTGGTTTGATTCGGTTAAAGAATTAGCGAAACGTCACAACTTTGCTGAATCAAATAAAATATATAAACAAAATAAAGACTTATATAAAGGTCATGTCGGTGATGTTGCGGAAATGATTAGAGTTGCTATCGTTGGCTCTAAAATGTCACCAAATCTTCATAGCGTTTTACAAATTTTAAAAAAAGAAGAAGTTGATAGACGAATTAAACTTGCTATTGATTATTTAAAGTAAGGTTGCTTAAATAAATCAGTTGGCCCATTGGAGAAGCGGCTTAACTCATATCCCTCTCAAGGATACATTCAAGGGTTCGAATCCCTTATGGGTCACCATTCATAAATTTAACGGATAATATAATATTTATCCGTTTTTTTAACGCTTTTTGTGTTTTTATTGCAATTTTCCCTCATTTTCAAGTCGTCAATAATATTGAACTATAAAATTCTTTCTTTTATTTCGATCGCTCTTATAGGTTTGAACCACAAATAATGTTATATAGAGTGGAACAGGTATAATATGATGAAAATGGCAAGAAAAAAGTTGGATTAAGACACATTCTTGATGGTAGCCGAATCAAACCAGGTCATGCTGATGAGATTGAAAAAGTTTTTGGTATTAGAGGAGCGAGGTTGGACATTACATTAAAATGGTTATCACAAACGGGTAAATTGTCAGCAAAAAATAGTGGATATTGGCTTTGGAAAAAAAGGATATAAAAGAGTTCTACTATGAGGGCAAATATCATTTATTAACCGTTTTAGGGACAAATGGCTTCATTGTTTCAGCCCACCCCTATAAGTATAAGGGAAAATAGTGGAGGATTTTTATGTAGCCAATTAAACTAATAAACGAATTCCTACATGGGATTATTTGGATTTATGAAGATGACATTGTCATATCTTGGGAAAAAATCGACGATGATAATATTCTTAATGATTTGAATGAAAAATCCAAATCACTTTATGATTCATATTTTTAATTCGATTCTCATGGGGAACCTTGCAAGTTTAAATAAGAAATGGAAAAGCCCTCCAAACAATAAATGCTGGATTTGATAAACAAAGTCAAAAAAGATTGGAAGAAATTAATACCGGTGATTTGGGTTGATAATCTCTAAACGAGCAATAATGAGTTATTTTTATAAAAATTTATATTTATTATAAATATATAACCGCTTTCATAATCTAATTATTTTTATATCTTATTATTCTTGCGATAATTAATTAGATAAATGTTTTCTTTCACTGAATTTGCATTCTGGTCAATGGTTCTATCAGGTTTAGGGCTATTTTTATTTGGAATATATTCTTTGTCATCAACCTTAAAAAGAATGGCATCATCTCGATTATCGGGAATTATTAATAAACTTAGTAATAACCCATTTGTGGGACTACTTGTTGGAACATCTTTTACGGCAGTCATTCAATCCTCTAGTGGCACAAGCGCATTGACGATCGGTTTAGTTAGAGCTGGTGTCATGACATTCATTCAAGCCAGTGCCATTATTATTGGCGCTAATATTGGCACGACAATAACTTCCTTTATTGTTTCAATTCCTCTAGCGGAATATTTTCCCTTAATTCTTTTTGCTGGATCACTTATCTTAATGTTTGCCACTAAAAAGAAGTGGGCCAACATAGGTGAACTTTGTTTTTCTTTTGGCGCTCTCTTCCTTGGGCTATGGCTCATGGAAATTAATTTATCAAGTATTGCTAATGAGCCATGGTTTACTATGTTCTTTGAAACGCTTAATTCTTCTCCTTGGCTTGGTTTAGCGCTTGGTACTCTTGCAACTATATGTTTACAATCTAGCAGCGCTGTTATTGGTGTCGTTCAAGGGTTATATGCTTTGAGCGCTGGAACTTCTATTACCCTATTTGGTATCCTTCCAGTTTTATTTGGCGCTAATATTGGCACGACTTCAACGGCTTTATTTGCCTCTATTGGTGGCTCTAAAGAAAGTAAAAAGGTTGCTATCTTCCATGTTCTATTTAATGTCAGTGGAGCACTCCTATTCATGGGTGTTATCTATATCTTCCAGGGCTTTTTATCAAACATCAATTATTGGGCGAATATAAACGCTGATGGAAGTATTAATTATTGGTACATAAGCCCTATGCTACAAATTGCTTTGTCTCATCTAGTGTTTAATTTAATCACCGGCGCAATATTCTTTGCACTTCTTAAACCAATAACTAAACTAATTAACAAAATGATTCCATCCGATGAAAACAAGAAAACATTAGAACCAATTAAACCTCTAGATTATGGGCTAATGAAACAGTTTCCTAGTGAAGGTTTGTCGCTTGCTAAAAAAAGAACACTCACAATGTTTTCTTATGATTTGATAATGTTTGAAACTATTAAAGATTATCTATCAAACTTTAAAGAAGAAGATTATGAATTTGTCTTAAATATTGAAACTAATATTGATATGATTGACCGTCAACTCAATGAATATCTATCAAGTTGTGAAAAAGATAATCTATCTGAAGAAGATGTAACCCTTTTGTTAAGTATTTTAAAAGCAAGTAAAGATATAGAACGCATTGGAGATTATGGCGAAAATTTAATTAACTTCTTTCACAATATTAAAGAGAAAAAAGATTCACTAACTGAAGAAGAAAAGCTATTATTCATCTCTATTAATGAGAAAGCTATCTATTTTATAAATAAAACAATAAGTGTCTATGAAAATATCGACAAAGAAAAAGGCCTTGAAGTTATTAAAGAAAGACGTCTATTTAATGAAGAATTAAACACAAACATTAACGAACATTTTATAGTTGAGAGTGCTAGAGAAGGACATATATCAACTAGATTTATTGAACTCATATATGTCGATGTCATTAATTGTTATGAACGTGTTGCTTCTCATTGTAGTAATATTGCTAAAATATTTGGTACAGATAAAGACTATACGATCACACAAGCAGATGAAGATAATTTTGCTTCAACTATAAAGTCGCATAATTAATTTAAATTATTAGTCTTACTTTTGATTTTTGAATGGGCTTATTGTTTTATTTATTTTTTAGTGGTGGTAAGACTTCTACATT
>CAVIPP010000060.1:0-3206 GCA_963644615.1 Oscillospiraceae bacterium | reverse complement strand
TTTTTTAAAGTGTCAAACATTTCAACTTCAGGGTAGATAGCACTTAATTCATCATATTTTACTTTTGTATCTTTTCTTTTTAGATTCTTAAATCCTGAAATCGAATATTGCTTCAAACACCATAAAATAAATTCTTTGGTGGCACTATTCATGAAGTAGTGGTCTTTTTTAGAATTAAAATAATTGTAAGTAGTTAGTCCACTGAAGGATTTCGGATTATATGTATATGATGCACTTAAAACATCTGCGACATACTCTAATGCATATTTATAAGGCATTCTTTTAGCTAATATTCTTCCATTAAAGAAGTCTGTCCAATACTCCCAGTGATGAGCGTTTCTTTTTGTGTGATGCTGACAGACTTTTGAAAAATAATCATTTGAAAGTCTTTCTTCATATACTGGGGAATGGTGACCATCATAATATTTACTTGAAGTTATAAATTCTGTTAGTGTGTATTTACTGAAGTCGTGCTTTAAACTATGGAAAAATATTCCTAAATGAAAAGCGTTTTTAATGACACGATGTCGATGTTTACTAATTAAGAGAAAATGTTTAAATGGGTGAGACATAATTTAAATTAATCTAGACAATTAATAAATATACACTAAATAACCATTTCAGTAATTTCTTTTAATGTATTTTCTAATGGATTATATATTATTGTTTTTACTTCAAATTTATTAAAGAGTAAATCAATCGATGATTTATTTATTGTTAATGTTGAATTTTTTGATTTTTCATCATTATTAAATAAACGTAAAACATAATTATCATCTTTTTCTCTTTGTTTAAACGCTACTAATTCAATCTCAGAATTTGATATTTCAAAATTGAATTCTTTTTCATCAATTTTGTATTCTGTTGGAAAGACGTTGATCGCAAATGGCTTCATTAAGAATAATTTTGCTTCGTTAGCTAAATCTTCTTTCTTAAATATACCAATTCGATAATGGAAGTCTCTCTGACCTTGATCTAGATGATCATAGTATCGATTTGGATGAACAAGTGGTCGATCTTCACCCATTGGATGAGCGCAATAACACGCATGACGAAGTAATGAAAGATATATTGTTTTATCTTTATAACTTGAACCATATGTCGATTTATTTAATATAGCAAATACTTTATCATTTCCTGAATCAATGTATTGGAATCTATGAGAAGCACTTTCTCTACCATCGTTATATAGTTCTTCTTGCCCAAACATTTCTTCGCCAATATATTTGCCCTTAGCATTTATAGGAACCGCTAATTTAAACATCTTACTTGCACCTATTGAATAAATTGATGCAGTTATATCTATCGTTTTTTCTAATTTGTTTATGGTGTAGGAAATACGTGCTCTATCCTCATTAAGCTTAAAGAATGATTCAACGCGCATTAAAATTGGTCCATCTTCAATTACTTCAATAGGCTTAAGCCCTTTAAAAGGACCACTATTTTCGACATTTTTAAGTAGTTGAAGTGGAACTGCATTCCTACCGATTTGTTTTAAATCTTCTTTACCCATTGCCCAAGGGTCATCATGATCATCAAATGCATATGGGGCAAATAATCCACCCGCAGCATATTCTTTGTTATTAACCTTAAATGATTCTAATAATCCAGTCGTTTTACTAATACGAACATAGAAATCATTGTCCTGGTAAATAATGTCGCTAACTACTTTTGGGAACAGTTTGGCATTTTTGCCATGTTTAATATTTACAAACGCATCAAATCTATTCATAGATAGTGGCTGTAGTGTAGCGTTAAATGCGACACGTAGCCTCCAAATTGAATTAATCATTGATCTTTCAGCAATGTTTTGACAAGTTAATACATTACCGTTGATATCTTTAATAGTTATTTCAGCGTAGTCATCTAAACCTAAATTGTGAGAAGGCAAAGTCCATTCTCCTTCAACAATTGTGTTTTCAACTCTACTAGATGAAGAAAAGACAAATAAAGGATAAGCGCCTTCACTAGCTTTCTTAAAGTTTTTCGCTAATGCAAAAAACGCTGCTGCGGATTTTTCTTCATATATTCTCATTGCTCTATTTAATAATCTCTTACCATATACCATATTGTCTTTGATTGCATCTCCTGGGAGAATGTCATGGAATTCAGAAAATAAGAAATCTTTTGTAGCCTTTTTAAGTTCTTCTTTTGGATAAGTGATTCCCCTCATAAGTGAGGCAACTGAACAAATCTTTTCTGTCTCTAACAAAAGTTTTTCAGCTTCAATATGTAATGACTTAAAATCACTAGAAGATGTATAACATCCTGGCATTGAAGGAATTAATGACTCCTTATAGATATATGTTGGATTAATATCATTAAAAAATTGTGACAATGTTGAATGGAAATAAGTGACATCTTTATCTTTGCTTTCTTTAATTAGTGAATCTAAATCAATTAAATCCTTCCTAGAAGGACCTCCTCCGTGATTACCAACTCCCCACATTTGTAAGACTTTATCATGTTTGTCATTTTGTCCACCCCAAATTGTCGCACATTCTCTTGCAGAACCCATAGGAGTGTTGTATCTAAAACATCTAACCGCTTTTACTCTTGAACCATCATAACCTTCCCAAAGAAATTGTTCATCGACATAATCTTTTTCAAATTCAAATGGACGCATAAAGACATATCCATCTTGTCCACATTTTTTTAGAATTTGAACTAATCCACGGGAATGACCAAATGGATCAAAATTAGTGGCAATATTTGGAAAATAACCAAAATTATCTAAAAAATATTGTTTACCATATTGAAGTTGTCTGACTATAGACTCCCCACAAGGTAGTATACAATCTGGCTGTAGATACCAGCCTCCGCTTATTTTCCATTTACCTTCTTTTACGGCTTTTTGAATCTCTTTAAATAATCCATTATCGTATTCATTAACCCATTCATATAGATTTGCTTCACCATGGTGAAAAGGAAAATCAAAATCTTTTTGTAAATTAATAACACTAGCAAATGTGGAAAGAGCGCAACTGGCTCCCTCAATAAATTCCCAATGCCACATTGGGTCGATATGCGCTGCGGCGACTAGATATACTTTTTTCATATAGTTATATTCCTATTCTATTCAAATAAACTTCTCATATTATACTTTGAATTTATTTTAAAAATATCAATTATCTACAAATAATCATTGTATTGTTAAATAAAAAAGTCATGTCCAAATTTTAGGAAATAAAAAATTCACGTCCAAA
>CAVIPP010000059.1:0-7960 GCA_963644615.1 Oscillospiraceae bacterium | reverse complement strand
ATTTAGCATCGCTTATCGAAACAAAGTCTTCTACACAATGATAATTAGTAACAACATAATAAGTTGAATCTTCTTTTTTAAATATTACACCACTACCAATTGAAGCTGATCCTTCTGATTTTGATTCTGAATATAAACATACAGAACCAGTTTCTACCTTTTTTACAACTTCACTTATTGTAGTTTGAACTTTAACAACTGTGGCATTAGAATCATCATATGTTGTAGTTGAAAACCATGAACAAGATGAAAGAGAAACGATAAAAAATATACATAATAATAATTTACTTAATTTCTTCATATTATTACTCCTTTATATTAAACACTTTATAAGCATTCTTACTTGTTATATTAATTAATTCATCATAACTAATATTTCTTAAATTTGCAATACACTCAGCAGTGTACTTAACATAGGCACTCTCATTTCTTTTACCTCTAAATGGTTCAGGGGCAAGAAATGGACAATCCGTTTCAATCAACAAATAATTCAAATCAATATTTTGAGCTATTTTTTTAGGTTCTTTTGCATTCTTAAATGTTACTGGTCCACCTAACGAAATATAGAAACCAATCTTTATATATTCAAGTGCCATTTCATAACTACCTGAATAACAATGCATAATACCTTTAAGTTTACCCTTGTATTTATAGATCATATCAAAAGTATCTTTACTAGCGTCTCGAGAGTGAACGATTAAAGGTAAATCATATTTAATAGCCAATTGTATTTGAGCCTCAAATAACTTTTTTTGTCTTTCAATATTATCTTGAGTCCAATGATAATCGAGACCACATTCACCAATTGCATAAACCTTATGCGATTTAATAAATTCTTCTAATAATTTTAAATTAGTATCTATATCTTCGTCTGCTGTATCAGGATGTAGGCCACATGAAGAATACATATTATATCGTTTAGCTAATTCATAGGCTTTAATGTTATTATCTGTATTAAATCCTACAATCATAGCTTTGCCATTAATTTCTTTTAATCGCTTAAAACAATCATCTCTGTCAATATCAAAATCTTCTTCAAATAAATGTGAATGTGTATCAAATATCATAAAATCACCCGAATTCTTTTTAATTATACCACAGAAATAGAAAAAAGAGACCTCAAATGAGATCTCCCTTTTATAAAGTTTAGTTAAAACTATTCAATTTCAGTGATTGAACCAGCACCAACTGTGTGACCACCTTCACGAATTGAGAACTTAGTTCCCTTTTCGATAGCTACTGGGTGAATTAATTCAACAGTCATAACTGTGTTATCACCAGGCATTACCATTTCTACACCTGGTTCTAGAGTAATAGTACCAGTTACGTCAGTAGTGTGGAAATAGAATTGTGGACGGTAGTTAGAGAAGAATGCAGTGTGACGTCCACCTTCTTCTTTAGTTAATACGTAAACTTGAGCCTTGAACTTAGTGTATGGCTTAATTGTTCCTGGTTTAGCAAGAACTTGACCACGTTCGATTTGTGTACGGTCTACACCACGAAGTAATACACCAACGTTGTCTCCAGCTTCAGCATAGTCTAGAGTCTTACGGAACATTTCAAGACCTGTAGCAACTGAAGTGATAGTATCTTTAATACCAACGATTTCAACTTGTTCATTGATCTTGATAACACCACGGTCAACACGACCTGTAGCAACTGTACCACGACCAGTGATTGTGAATACGTCTTCAACTGGCATTAAGAATGGCTTGTCAGTATCACGTTCTGGAGTTGGGATGTATGTATCAACAGCATCCATTAATTCCATTAACTTTTCAACCCATTGTGGTTCATCATTTAATGCACCAAGAGCTGATCCACGGATAACTGGAACTTCATCACCTGGATATTCATATTCAGATAATAAAGAACGAATGTCCATTTCAACTAAGTCGATGAATTCTGGATCATCAACCATGTCGCACTTATTTAAGAATACAACGATTTTTGGAACACCAACTTGACGAGAAAGAAGGATATGTTCACGAGTTTGAGGCATAGCACCATCAGTTGCAGCTACTACTAGAATAGCTCCATCCATTTGTGCAGCACCAGTGATCATGTTCTTTACATAGTCAGCGTGACCTGGACAGTCAACGTGTGCATAGTGTCTTTTTTCAGTTTCATACTCAACGTGAGCTGAGTTAATAGTTATACCACGAGCTTTTTCTTCTGGAGCAGCGTCAATACCTGAATAACCAAGGTCCTTAGCGAATCCCTTTTGAGCAAGTACGTGACAGATTGCAGCTGTTAAAGTTGTTTTACCGTGGTCAATGTGACCGATTGTACCAACGTTAACATGTGGTTTTGAACGGTTAAATTTTTCCTTTGCCATATTAATGGTCCTCCTAAAATTTTACTTATTTCAAATTATTTTTAGAAAATAACTTTTCTAACGATTTAACGTCAATAATATTTTACTATAACTTAAATTATAAATCAAGAAATATTATTGACAATAAGAGGGGTAACTAGAAAACTAGTTACGGCTCTTAATAATGTCTTCTTGTACATTACGTGGGCAAGCAGCGTAATGAGACATTTGCATCATGAATGTTCCTCTACCTTGAGTGTTAGATCTTAATGCAGTTGCATAACCTGACATTTCAGATAATGGTACATTAGCACGAATATTGATAGCGTTACCTCTTGGCTCTTGAGATTCAAGAGTACCACGACGGCTTGTTAAGTCACCGATAACGTTACCTACATAATCTTCAGGAACGATAACATCTACATCCATGATAGGTTCAAGAATAACTGGAGCGCACTTATCCTTAGTTGCCTTAACTGCGAAAGATGCAGCAACTTTGAATGCAGCTTCAGATGAGTCTACTTCATGGTAAGATCCATCGAATAATGTACATTTTACATCGATCATTGGGTAACCTGCAAGAACACCATTACCTAGTGCTTCTTGTAATCCCTTGTCTACAACTGGAATATATTCTCTTGGAACAGTTCCACCAACAACAGCGTCAACGAATTCGTAACCTTTACCTTGGTTTGGTTCGAATTTAACCCAACAATGTCCGTATTGTCCACGTCCACCTGATTGGTGAACATACTTACCTTCACAATCAGCAGCTTTTGTGATTGTTTCACGGTAAGAAACTTGTGGAGCACCAACGTTACATGATACGTTGAATTCACGTCTCATACGGTCAACGATGATATCAAGGTGTAATTCACCCATACCAGCGATGATTGTTTGGCTAGTTTCATGATCTGTATATGTTTTGAATGTAGGGTCTTCTTCGGCTAACTTAATTAAAGCGTTAGTCATCTTTTCTTGGTCACCCTTAGTCTTTGGTTCAACAGCAACTGAGATAACTGGTTCTGGGAACTTCATTTGTTCAAGAACGTAGTCATTCTTTTCTTCAGTTAATGTGTTACCTGTAGTTGTGTTCTTGAAACCGATAGCAGCAGCGATGTCTCCAGCATATACTTCTTCGATTTCTTGTCTATGGTTAGCATGCATTTGCACGATACGACCTAGACGTTCCTTAACACCCTTAGAAGTGTTAACGATATAAGAACCTGAAGTGATATGACCTGAATATACACGGAAGAATGTTAAACGTCCAACGAATGGGTCAGTCATAACTTTGAATGCTAAAGCCATGAACTTTTCATCATCAGCAGGTCTGAAATCCTTTTCGTTTCCTTCTGAGTCATAACCTTTTACATTACCAATGTCTAGTGGGTTTGGTAAGTAGTCAATAACAGCATCAAGCATTAACTTAACACCGATATTGTGATAAGCAGAACCACATAATACTGGGAAGAATTCAGCCTTTAATACTTCTGTACGGATAACTTCTTTAATCTTTTCGATAGAAATTTCCTTACCTTCTAAGTAGTCAGCCATTAATTCTTCATCGAATTCTGCGATAGTTTCGATTAAGATTCCTCTCTTCTCTTCAACGATGTCTGCTAAATCAGCTGGGATTTCGATTTCCTTATAGTTTTCTTCAGCATCACCTGAGAATTCATATGCTTTTCTTTCAATAAGGTCAATAACACCTCTGAATTGATCTTCAGCACCTATTGGCCATTGAATAGCAGCAGCATTTGCACCTAGACGAGAGTGAATAGTACCTACTGAATATTCGAAGTCAGCTCCTACCTTATCCATTTTGTTAACGAATACGATACGAGGAACTTTATATTCAGAAGCTTGACGCCATACAGTTTCAGTTTGAGGTTCAACACCTGCTTGACCGTCTAATACTGTAACAGCACCATCTAGAACACGTAGTGAACGTTGAACTTCAACAGTAAAGTCTACGTGACCTGGAGTATCAATAATGTTTAAACGGTAACCCTTCCAATAAGCTGTTGTAGCAGCAGAAGTAATAGTGATACCACGTTCCTTCTCTTGCTCCATCCAGTCCATTTGAGAAGCACCATCGTGTGTTTCACCGATAGCATGAATCTTCTTAGTGTGGAATAGGATACGTTCAGTAGTTGTTGTCTTACCGGCATCGATGTGAGCCATGATACCAAAATTACGGTAAGTATCTAATGAATGTTCTCTTGCCATTTTGTTTTGTTCTCCTTATAAATGATTAGAAACGATAGTGAGCGAACATCTTGTTTGCTTCAGCCATCTTATGAACATCATCACGCTTCTTAACAGCAGCACCTTGGCCGTTAGCAGCATCCATGATTTCTTTAGCTAGTCTATCTTCCATAGACTTGTCATTTCTTTGACGAGAATAGTTAACTAACCATCTTAATCCTAAAGTTTCTCTTCTTTCAGGTCTAACTTCAGTTGGAACTTGATAATTTTGTCCACCGATACGACGGCTCTTAACTTCGATTACTGGCATGATATTATTCATAGCTGTATTGAAAACTTCAACAGCTGGTTTACCAGTCTTTTCTTCAACTTGCTTTAAAGCACCATAAACGATACCTTGAGCAACACCTTTCTTACCATCTAACATAATAAAGTTGATACACTTAGTAACTAACTTTGAATTATAAATAGGATCAGCAAGAACGTCTCTTCTAATAATATGTCCCTTACGAGGCATGGCGATCCCTCCTTCTTTTTAAAAATTTATATTTATTTTGATTTTATATTTAAACTCTAAAATCTAAACCTTACTAGCAATGGATCTATTATTTGCTAGCTTTTGGTCTCTTAGCACCGTATTTAGAACGGCTTTGCTTACGATCTGCAACTCCAGTAGTATCAAGAGTACCACGGATGATGTGATAACGTACACCTGGTAAATCCTTAACACGACCACCACGGATAAGAACAGTTGAGTGCTCTTGTAATGAGTGACCTACACCTGGAATATACGCAGTTACTTCGATACCATTTGTTAATTTAACTCTGGCATATTTTCTTAAAGCTGAGTTTGGCTTCTTTGGTGTCATTGTAGTAACACGAGTACAAACTCCACGCTTTTGAGGGCATGCTAGAGAAGTTTGAGATTTCTTTAATGAGTTGTAACCAATTCCAAGACTTGGAGCCTTTGACTTCTTTTCTACAGCTTTTCTTCCATTACGAACTAATTGTGCAATTGTTGGCATTGTAATTCTCCTTTCTACCATTTAAGTTTGGTTATTTAATTACTTGCTTTATATCTTATATATGTATATAGGACACAATTTTCACAGCGATTATGATTATATATATTTTGCATAGCCTTGTCAATCAAAATTTGTAAGTTTTTTTACTTTTTTTGCTTGTTTTCGATACGCCCGAGTATGTGTAAAGCAAAAATGCTTTACTTTAGCCTTATGCTTTAAAATTTATTTTTATTAAATTCAAACAGAAAACATAAAATATATTTGTTCAACTCGAGATAAGTATTTTTGCATTTTACTTTACATATTCAAGTATATTAATTAGCCCTAATAAAATATATTTTGATTAATTTATCAATATATTATATAATATTTATACTGTTCCCGTAGCATAGCTGGATAATGCAATAACCTCCTAAGTTATAGACCGCCTGTTCGAATCAGGTCGGGAACGCCATATAAAACAAATAAACGTTATGAGTAGTTTTACACTTTCATAACGTTTTTTCATTTATTATTCTTCAATAGTTCTTTCATTAAATCTAACTTTAGCCACATTAGTATATTTAAATAACTTATTTTCTATACAAGTAATGTTTTTATCACTTGTTTCAATATTAGAAATTTTAACGTTCATGTGAACTCTCCTTTTTAATTAAAAAAGAGCCTTATAATTAAGACTCTATTATTATAACTTATGATAGTTTTCATATATCTTTAAAGATATACGGCACAACTCGTTTTAGTGGATACCTACCAAACCACCCTTGCTCAATGCAAGAAATAAAAACTGCAAGACCTCTCAAAATACTCTTTTTACCGGCAGTACGGCGAGTTCAATTGCTCCAAACCTTCTTTTAGATGTATGTATGGTGTCACCTGTAAGTCATCTTACAAATTAAGTATATCATATTTTTGAAATTAAGGAAGAATAAAATAAAAATTAACCATGATTACATTAACACAACACTTTTAATCTAATAAAGTTTAAACTAATATAGATAAATTTATATATTAACTAATAAATCTATCTAAATTGTATTTTTGAAGTCCAAATAAGATTTTAAAATTTCGTATGCATTACAATTATTTCTAGGAGTTGGGATTCTGTTTCTAACCTCATTAATCATTTCATTGCTAATTTCATTCTTATAAAATGCTTCAGCTATAGCACATGAGATTGCAGCTGTTGTATCGCAGTCACCACCAATAGAGATTGTTGTTCGTAAACAATCCTCAAAAGAATTAGATATTAAAAAGCAATACAAAGCCTCAGGTACAGTAACCTGGCAAATTTCTTCAGCATGTGTATAAGTTCTTCTCAATTCTTCATAATCTAATTTTCTAATATTTGGATATTCTTTATAACAATATTTTTTAATAAATTCCCTAGACTTACCAGTCCTTGCATAATATATGCACATTGCAGTTACTACTGCACCTTTAATACCTTCTCTTGTATTATGAGTTACCTCAGTGACATTGGTTGCAAATTCTTTTACTTCTTCTTCACTATTTGCATACCATCCACAAGCAGATACTCTCATTGCACTACCATTTCCGCAAGAATTATATGGCCTTCTATCATCAGATAAAACCCAATGATAAAAGTGTGCTCCATAACCTGCATCAGGATAAGCTTTTCCCCATTTCTTTAACGTATCTATAATCTTGTCTTTATCATTGATGTATCCCTTTTGACAAATCTCTGCTACAGCTAAAGTCATTACAGAATCATCAGTGTATAAACTTTCTTTACTAAACAAAGGAAAATCCTTTGTCTTTATATTATCAAATTCATATACAGAACCAACAATATCACCTATTATTGCACCTAACATATATACCTCCTAATGCTATTTTATACCCCTATAAAATTTAAGTTGACATCCCTTATAATTTCAATATTTTACTTATTACCCATAAACCATTTATATTGATCTTCTTTACTCATCTTTAAGAATTCATCATTCAAATGATATCCTAGCATATTTACTAAACCATTAAATCCATCAAGATCAATTTTATTATCAAAGTATAATCTTGAGAATGAATACAATATCTCATCATCAGAGTGACCAGCAGTTCTTAATTGTTTTATAACTTTATTTGCTTCATCAACTGTCATATTTACACCTTCTTTCTTTTTACACATACATTATAAAACACTTGATACAAGCACTTGGTGTTAACACTAACACTTTTTAATTTTTCAATAATTTTTATTATGAATTTAAAACTCAATATAATTTTATACAAACAATTATAAAACCGCCTAATTCTCATTAAGCGGATAATTGATATTTATTTACTTTTCTTTTTAGTTCTCTTTGGAGATTCATAATTAAAAATGGTGTCCGCAGTTTTCTTAGATAAACCATAGAAATAATTTGCAATATCAATATAAGGC
>CAVIPP010000058.1:0-8108 GCA_963644615.1 Oscillospiraceae bacterium | reverse complement strand
TAGAAACAATTAACGGTATAAATACCTAGAAACAAATAACGGTATAATCACAAAACCGAGTAAATTAAGTTGCAAATAAAAATTTATATTTATATAATTCTTTTGTATGAATAGCAAAATTAAAAATTCAATTAAAATCACATTGCTATTAACATCCATATGTTCTTTTCTAACCAGCTGTGGTGATGAATTAGATAATTATTATTCTTCTATTAGTGATGATATGATCGGGGAAGAACTTTTAAATGAATTAAATAACATCATCTACCATGAAAAGAAAATTAATTACGCGAATTTAGGATCATATTACAATAAAACTGACTCTGCTGGTGAAACAAATAAAATATATTTATTTTACACTAGTCAAATTGTCTCAACTAAAATCACTGATCCAGATTATATGCCTTACACAAGTAGTGAAGACGATGAAAACGGCATCAACCGTGAACACGTTTGGTGTCAATCAAGATTTAGAATCTATGGTTCACTTGATGGATCGTATGGGACTGCCGCTAATCCGGGACCTGCTACGGACTTATATAATGTTCGTCCGTGCTTAGGTGCTATTAATGTCTCTCGTTCTAATTATTTTTATGGCGAAGGCGCTTCTAACCTTTTTGATCCTGCTAGTATTAACGGGGGAGATGAATCATATCGAGGCGATATTGCCCGTATCTTATTTTATGTTGCCACCCGCTATGAAAAGCTCAAATTAGTGGACGAAAACACTGCCGCAACCGGAACAAAATCTTATCAAATGGGGAAATTATCCGATTTGTTAAAATGGAATTTAGAGTACGCTCCTCATGAAAGAGAAATCAAACGAAATACTGCCGTTTATGAAATACAAGGAAATCGAAATCCATTCGTGGATCGCCCAGAATATGCTTGTCGTATTTGGGGTTACACTAACGATACAACTAAATCAATTTGTAAGGACTATTTATGATTAAATTAAGAAAACTTTTACTTATCCCTGCTGTTTTATTACTTATCAGTGGCTGCAACAATTCACTTCCAGAAAGTGGAACAATAACTGACTATGATGGTTATTATTCAGATATCGATTATAGTGATAGTGGAACTGTGCTCATTCAAAAAGTTCATAATTTAATGATTGATACTCATAAAACATACACAACTTATTCAATTTTTAAAAATACTTCAACTTATAAAAAGACTTGTCTAAACCCTTCCACTAATAGGATTGTATATTTTTATACTGGTTATGAATCCACTTCTTATAGTGGCACTCGTGAACACGTTTGGCCATGCGCTAATTCAAATGGACTTTGGAGTAGAGATTCTTCCACGGGTGCAGATATCGGCGAAGATTATAAAGGTGGTGGAAGTGATATGTATCATATCATGCCATGTTCATCTAAAATTAACTCATTTAGAGGTAATGGTAAATTCGCTTCATTTAGTGATGAGGATAGCTACGAAACACTGACAGATAATAACGCTAAATACGTTTTAAAAGGACAAGGAGCAACAAATAAACAATATTCAAATACAGTTGAACCTGCTGATGAATTTAAAGGTGATATTGCTCGTATTGTTGCTTATTTATATGTCCATTATAATTCCAATTTTGGTAAGACCAATTCTTATACTGGCCAATTAGTGTTATCTAACATTTTCGCTAAACCTAATAATGAAGACATGTCTTATGTATATAATAGATTAATTGAATGGAATGAACTTGATCCAGTCGATGATATGGAAAAGAATAGATGCAATGAAGTTCAAAAAGTTCAAGGCAATCGTAATCCATTTATTGATCATCCTGAATTTATAACTAAGATGTTCGGTGATGAGGATTAATTAAAATAAAATTTATTAGCCTCTTAGAAGAGGCTTTTATATTATTATGATTAAAATAGGAATGATTTCATTAGGGTGCGCTAAAAATCTCGTTGATAGTGAGATTGTTTTAGGAATGCTTAAAGATAAATACGAATTAGTAAACACTGTCGAAGAAAGCGATATTGTCATTATTAATACGTGTGGATTTATTGAAGATAGCAAAAAAGAATCAATTGAAAACATTCTCGATGTTGTTAAAGAAAATAAAAAAGTAGTGGCTATTGGATGTTTAGTGGAAAGATATTTAGAAGAACTTAAACAATCTATTCCCGAAGTAAGTCTTTGGGTCAAAATCAAAGACTACAAAGACTTAAATAAATCATTAGAGAAACTAATTAATGACGGTAATTCTCTTCCATCGTTTGATCCGTTTGCGAGACTGATTACCACTCCATTATATATGGCGTATTTAAGAATATCTGAAGGATGTAATAATTGTTGCACGTACTGCGCTATTCCTTTAATTAGGGGTAGATTTAAAAGTAGAAGCTTTAGTGATGTCGTTAATGAAGCTAAGATGCTCGCTAATAATAATTACAAGGAAATAGTATTAATTTCACAAGACACAACTAGATATGGTAGTGATTTAATTAATGAGAAAGTAAATATTGTCGATTTACTTAACGCGATTTGTAAAATCGATAAAATTGAATCTGTTCGCTTATTATATCTTTATCCAGATGAAATAAGTGATGAACTCATTGAATTTATTAAAAATAATAAGAAAGTCGCTCCATATTTCGATATTCCTTTCCAACATTCATCTAATAAAATTTTAAAAGCTATGAATCGTCGAGGAAGTAAGGAAGAATATATTTCATTAATTTCTAAAATAAGAAAAGAAATACCTCACGCTATTATAAGAACAACATTCATCGTTGGTTTTCCAGGCGAAAGTGAAGATGATTTTGTCGACTTAATTAAATTCACAAAATTAATACGATTTGATCATCTTGGTGCATTTACTTATTCAAAAGAAGATAAAACCACTTCATATAATTTTCCTAATCAGATTGATGAGAAACTAAAAATAGCTCGACTTCATAAATTAATGGATACTCAAAAGAAAATATCTTATGAAAAGAACAAAGAACACATTGGTGAGATTATGGAAGGAATTGTAACTTCTTATGACACTAAATCGAATCAATATTCACTAAGAAGTTATTGGAACGCTCCAGATGATATCGATGGAAATATATTTTTTACGAGTAAATCAGAATTAAAAATCGGTGATACTATTAAAGTAAAAATAAAATCCGCCTTTGTTTATGATCTTTATGGCGAACAAAGTGAATAATATAATTGCATATATGCTTATAAGCATTTAAAATATAACTCGTTAACGCCTCCATAGTTAAGTGGTATAACGGATCCATGGTAAGGATTAATTCGTAGTTCGATTCTGCGTGGAGGCACCATTCACAAATTTAACGGATAATACCAAAGTTATCCGTTTTTTTTACATTTCCGGCTTTTTATTGGAAATTTCGTTCATTTTTAAGTCATTGATTATTTGCAACCTTGAGAACACTTATTTTTGAGTAAGTATTTTCAACCTTTGGAACACTATGTTTTATCATTGCTAAACTGAAAATCTAAAGCACTTTATTGATTTTATCAATAATTATTAATTCAGACATTCATATCTTAAACTGTTCTCAAGCGTGCAAATACACTTGCATTTTTTACTGTTCTCAAGCTTGCAAGAGGGGTGTTCTCAAGCATGCAAATAATCACTATATAAACTTTAAATTTATAAATCAAAAAAGTGAAGTCAGAAGCTTCACTTTTATTAATATGAATTCGATTAAGACTATTGCTCTATAAATTCTTTTCCAAGTTCACTTGTTTCAGCGTAGAATCCCATTCCTGTGACTTCACCTGTTTGATAATCAAGAATTTTGCAAATGGTCGCGTATTCAAATGGATGAGGAACATCATTACCTATCCATTTTGTAAAGGTTATTAGTGTACCTTCAAGAGTCCAATTAAATGTATCAGTGTAAGATTGTCCATCATCGATATCATATTGAACTCTAGTGCCAGTTCCATCATCTTTAAATGTCATTGTATATGTGTAGTTATATGTTTTTGAAGCATCGTATATAAATGAATTATTAATCAGATATTCTTTATAATCTATCTCATCACTTAAAACGTAACAACTCTTCGAAACAGACATTTCTGGAGTGGCAATCGAGGTAACAGTAATAGTTGCAGGACCTTCTTTAAGAGCCTCTATAACTAAATTGTTATTCTCGTCAACGCTTACTTTTAGAACGCTTTCATCACTGCTTGTCGCACTGATAGCCTTTGAAGCATTATTAGGTAAAACAGAAATATCCCAATTATAAGTGTTTCCTGCTACAAAAGAAGAACTATAGTACCAATTTGGTTTAGGATTAAATGTTATCTTTTCAACATTGGCGTCAGTAATAGTGACATTTACATACGCATATGTGTACGTGTACACGTCATTTATCTTTTTATAATAACCAAATGTCAATGTTGCTTCACCTTTAGCAATTATTTCAAATTGATCATCACTAAATTTGACAACTTCCTCGTTTGATGAAGAAATAGGATTAATATCAATATTGACTGCTTTTTTAGGGGCGTATGTTTTTGCAAAACCAAATATATAAGAGCAATTTAATGGTATCGCAGTCGCATCAACATTAATTTTATCAAAACTTGAGTTTTGCGCTAATAAGCCAATCTCACTAATAGATCTTAAGAAATAATCGTTTGGATCAAGGACATTGCTATCTTTTGTAGAACTCTTAGTGTTATAAGTAAGTTCACCTTTATAACTAGTAGAGGAGACATAATAATCATCTTCATCGCTTTTATTTTGATCTATAGTTTTATATTCACAATCAAATGATTTTAAATTTTTCTTATTTTTAGAAGTGATATATTTAACATTAACATATTCGTTAACTGTATTATTTAAATCACCTTCATAAGAATAATTAGCATTCAAAGAATATGTAAATTCTTCTGTGATGTCGTTATAACTAATCGATATAGTCGATACTCCAAGCTGCGATAAATAAGTATTACTAACAACGCAGTATGCGAGAAAATTCGCTAATGTGATCGAACTTTTAGCGCTGCTTTCTTTAGAAAGTTCACTGGCAACAACATATTGATTTTTCGTTAAACCAGCTTCTTCAGCTTCGCTTGCGGAATTAACAATAAATTTTTTACTTATACTATCTTTATATGAAGAAGTAGGAGTCTCATCATTGTCATAATCTTTAACTTCGGTAAACATTTCATAACTATAAACGCCGTCATCGAGCTGATATTTGTCGATGACCTTAGTTTTAATAGCTTTAAATGTTGTTGAAAATGTTTCAGCTTCATCTAGATAGCGAGTGTAGGTACCACTAGAAGAAGTGGTCCCATCACTATATTGAACAAAATTCTCGATCGTTTTATCCACTAAGGGGCCAGATTGAGAAGTCGTTTCAACTGTAACATTTGATGCATTTTTTGCTTCAGTATCGTTAAACTTTACAACTTGATAATAAGCATCTTCGAAACTGATTGGAGTGGTGTCCGCACTCCAATCAGTATTGCCATTGTTATTATCATTATTATCATTATTGTCTTCGCCACAAGATGTTAATAATAACGAGGCTAACGCTAAAGATATTGATAATAATTTATTTTTATTCATATTTTTTACTCTACAGTACCAGTATGGGTAGCAAGTTTAGTGTCGCCTTTATAAATATCGAAGTTTGACGCAACTGTAACATCTGCTGGTGAATAAGTTGTATCACCATTCTTCAAGGTAACATTTAAGTAGATAACACCATCAACTTTGACAATATTACCAATAACTTCAGACGTAGTGTCGTCTACAAATTCCACGAATACAAGATATTTTTTACTACCGGTATCATCATACATACTTGCATCACTATTTTTATTTAATGTGATACCATCCCAGGATGTTACACCATTAATTAAAACGTATATATCACTTGTGGAAGTACCTGAATATGGCATCCATGCGATATTACCATCATAATGCATATAATAATTAGAATACCCCGCTGTAATTTTAAAGGATTTATTTGTTTCATCTAAACTTGTTGCATCGATTTCACCTTTTGTAGATGTGTCAATTAATGCGTTACCAAATTTATCAATCGTCACGCTTTTTTTGTATGAATCTGGGAATTTTGTTGAGTAGAATTCTTTTCCGAAGTAAGAACCTACAAATTCTTTATTTTCATATTTATTATCTTGTAATTCAAAGCTTAAAGTAATGTCTGTCGTATAATTAGTGAATGAAGTAACACTATAATAATATGTCCCGCTTGCTTTACTAGAAGCACTTGAGCTGGTATCGGTTGTTTTCACATTATACGAAGAAACGCTCGAATAATTATATTTACATGTCTTTACAAGATTTTTTCCGACATACGCATCTTTTAAAGTTACATCGACATATGCTGTTTCGCCCGCATAAAATTGACTGGCTGTAACTTTTTCACCATCAACTAGTTTATAAACATTAGTTGTTAATTTTTCATTTTCTTCTGCAACAACATTGATAGCTTTTTCACCAGTGGAAGTAACGTCAATAGAAACATTTTCATTAGGCATAGTGAATTTGTATGCATTGTATTCATATTTTATGGTTGGTTCAGTTCCTTCTTCAGCTTCTGGATCAACTTCATCATAAATAATGTAATTTTCTTTCTCAACTTCTTCGTCATTGACTGTGACTTTTAATCCATCCGCAAACCAGACTTGATTAACTATAATAGCAACTTCTTGTCCAGCACGAGCGTAGACATAATCACCACTTTGGACTTTATCATTATTGTCAACGATGTATCCAGCAATAAAACTAGAGACTGTCTTTTGTCCACTTGCATAATTTTCTGGAGTAATAACAACTTTAGTCTTATCTAACATATCAACATGGAAATACGCACCTTGTGCAGTTGCGCTTACCTTAACTTGAGTGCTTGGCATGACAAATGAGAATCCAGTATTTTTGCTACCTGTTAATGTAACTTCGTCGCCATTTTCATCAGTTACTTTAACATCGACAATTTCGTAACCTGATAGAGCAGTGACTCTAAAATTAACAGTGTCACCTTCGTTAGCTTTTTCTGGTAAACCAACCGCAAAAGCGAGATCTTTACCTTCAAAAGTAATTGCGATACTAGTATCTGTAACAGTATCAGCGTCTTTGTTAGAGTCATCATTATCGTTTGTTTTAGTGTTACAACCAGTCAACGCAAGAGTGGCTGCTCCTAATAAGACAAATAATTTCTTATTCATTATTTTACCTTCTTTCTGGCAAGCACAAATGGCTTTGCCTTTTTTTAATAAGATAAAAACTAGTCTAGAGAAAAAAAAAAAAAAAACGCAATCCTTTTAGAAAATAAATTTCTATGAAAGCGTTTTAATGAAAGGAGACTTTTTTACATTAATTATCGTAATGAGGTAGAAAAGTACCACTAAATTGACTATATTCACCTTGATAATATGTGACATTATTTGTTACATAAGCACAATCGATAGGTGTTTCAGCGTAATAGACAATATTGCTATAATTTTGTAGCAGTGATTTGATCAAACCATTATCAATCGTTAATGTGTTTTCGTATGTGATTTTTTGAGCGAGTGATTTAACTCCGCCATCATAAATTGTGTAGATACTTAGTTCATATCCAAATTCAAGTTCATTATTAATAATATTCCCTTCAAAATTCGTGTATGAATATTCGTATTTAATATTATTTTTAACAGATTTCATGAACTCAATATCGTTAATAACCTCAAGCGCAAATCCGATGTTATAAATTGATGGTATAGCAGAAACAGTAAATGTTTTACTAATGCAAGAATCACCAGAAGACCAAGAACTATCATCATATTTAACAATTTTATAAAACGAATCATCGTCATTATAGATTTGAGTTTTATAGTTACTAGAAGTCGAAACGGTAACGCCGTCTTCATCTAAATAGGATGCCATTGCATTTGTTTCGACAACATATGATTCATTATAAGTGTATCTAGTTGTAGTAGCTACGTCTGTCGATATTGTTCTAAAGGCAACAGTGTCTCCAGACATCTTGTCGATTATTCTTGTAAATGATGATGCTTTAGAATTAACATGACCTTCAAGAGATTGAAGTTTAGCTTCGAAATTATTAAATAAAGTTTCTTCATCGACTGGAATTTGCTCAGCATCAGAA
>CAVIPP010000057.1:5330-8364 GCA_963644615.1 Oscillospiraceae bacterium | reverse complement strand
GTACTTAAAAGATAAACTCACTGATTTTAATTTAATTAAAACCTATGACCCAAACATTCATATCGACGCTGTTATTGCCGCATTTTCAACTGAGTTCACCTATGACGAAATTAAAAATGCTTCATTATTTTTACAAACTAGTGACGCTAAATTTATTGCCACTAACCGAGACTATCGTTGCCCAATTGAAGATGGACTTTATATCCCTGATTGTGGTGGATTAATTGAATATTTAAGATTAGTCACTAATAAAAAAGCTTATGACTTAGGTAAACCTAATCCTGAGATTATTGACTATTTCTTAGATAAATATAATCTTAAAAAAGAAGATATATTAGTTGTTGGTGATAGAATTTATACAGATATTTTACTTGCGGATAACGCCAAAATTGATTCAGTTCTAGTTTTAAGTGGTGAAACAAAACTCGAGGACTTAAAAAATTATAATTATTCACCAACCTACATCATTAATTCTATAAAAGAACTACCTGAATTACTTAGTAAAATATAAGGAGAAACTTATGACAAAAACAAAATCAAACGATGGAGGATTTAAGCTCAATTACAAGCGGACGATGCTTATCGGCTTTGCTTTCTTTGGAATCCTTCTTCTTTGGCAAGTTTATGACTCTTGGTGCCCAACAATTTTAAGTGAGCTGTTTGCGAGAGCCTTCCATCCAGAATTTGCTACATTAAGAGAAACAAATACACCTGAAGCAATCGCATCTTGTAACAAAATAATTGAAGAAAACCAATATCTTGTCGGTATTATGATGGCAATCGATAATTTAGCGGCCCTCATATTACTCCCAATATTTGGTCGATTATCTGATAAAACAAGAACTCCAATAGGCAAACGTATGCCATATATTTTAGTAGGTACATTTGTTTGTGCGGTTGTCTTCCCATTTATTCCAGTTGTCTTTCATTTAGTAAGTGATCCAATTGGAAGTATTGTTGGAGTTGTTTTATTAATGGCAGTTATCGTCGTCTTCTCAATGATGTATCGAAATCCTGCTGTCTCATTAATGCCTGATATGACACCAAAACCATTACGAAGTAAGGCAAACGGAATTATTAATATCATGGGTTATATCGGTGGTGCGTTCGCTACTGTAGTTGGAATTTTCTTTGCAATAAGCGAATATTTAGGCACTAAAACCATTACTGATAACGGAGTAAAATCTTATGCGCCACACACATGGGCCTACCATAACATTTGGGCAATCGAAATTCCTTTCCTTTTAGCTTCTGTTTTAATGGTTGTTTCCGCTATCGTGTTATTTTTCAAAGTTAGAGAAAATGAAATCGAAGCAGAAATGAAAGAAGAAATGGAAAGGGGAGAAGAATATTCTGAAGCAGTCGATAAAGTTAGTGAAGATAAGCCTCTTAGCAAAGCTAACAAGATTATGCTCATCCTCATTTTAATTGCTGAATTCTTCTGGTTTATGGCCGATAATGGTATTGCCACATTCATGGTCAACTACACCGTTTATTTTTTAGGCGCTAGTAGTGCAGGCATGATGGTTGCTACTATCGTTGGAGGTGTTGGATCAGTCATTGGCTTTGCCATCGGTGGATTTATTGCTAAAAAAATCGGTCGAAAATGGACACTATTTTCTGGTCTTGGATTAACATTAGTGTCCTATTTAGTGTGGATCATACTTACTTTCTCAATCGGAAATCTAAGAGGAGTAGGTTCAGTTCCATTCTGGATTTATATAATTTGGGCTATGAAAGGATTTGGTATGTCTCTTGTCCATGTTAATTCCTTCCCAATGGTCGTCGAACTTTGTCCAAATAGTAAAATTGGTCGATACACTGGTTATTATTATGCCTCTAGTATGGCTGCTCAAACAATTACTCCTGTTGCCTTAGGTTCATTATTATTACTTCCATCATTCTCTTGGGAATTCCTTCCAGTTTATGGTGGTGTTTGTCTGCTCGCTGCCATAATCGTCTTTGCCTTTGTTAAAAATGTGAAAGGTAATAAAACCAAAATAAAAACTAATTTATTAGAAAGTCTTGATGTCGATGAATAAACAAAAAGTTATTTCAACAATTAATCCTAAAATTCTCTCAGGAGTTGCGCATCGAGGTCTACATAACAAAGATGTCGCTGAAAACTCACTTAAAGCTTTTCAATTAGCTATTAGTTGTGGAGTGGCCATTGAACTTGATGTTCATCTTTGTAAAGATAATGAACTTATCGTCATTCATGATGAAGATTTAAAACGTTTGACCCATAAAGAAGGTATTGTTGAACACTTAACTAGCTTAGAACTAAGTCAATATAAATTATTTGATGGCCAAAAAATACCGACTTTAAACGAAGTGCTCGATTTAGTTAATGAACAAGTTCCTCTTCTTATTGAACTAAAAGTATATGAAGGCAATTATAAAGCTCTTTCTAAAAAAGTATGTGAAACATTATCTAAAAGAATAAAAGATAAAAAGAATTATGTCTTAATTTCTTTCGATCCTAGAAGTTTATGGCCAACAAAAAAACTTGGATTAAATAGATTACTGTTAGTATCGCACACTCATAAATATGTTTATACCCTTTTTAAACACACTGTTGAAGGCGTTGATTTAGAAGATGTTTTATTAAAGACAAAACGATTCCAACGATATTATAAAAAACATTTTATTAATTGCTGGACTATTGAAAATGAAGAGCAAATAAGTAAAGTCTTACCTTACGTGGACACTATTACATTTCAATATATCGATCCAATAGATGTGAAAAATATATTGTTAAATAAATAATTATTTTCTATTTAATAGATTATAAAAATCAATTTAAAACATTTAATTTAAAAGAGTTCAAATTTAAAAAAAATAAATTCGAATTCTTTTTTGTTTACAAAATAATTTTTAATCGTTATCTTTTTTATTGAAAAAAGACATTATAAGGAGGAAAACGTATGCTTAAATTAGTAAATATCACCAAAGATTATATAACAAAAGGTGTCCCTACAGTACACGCTTTAAAAGGTATTTCGGTCAATTTTAGAAGAAATGAATTCGTTGC
>CAVIPP010000057.1:0-5320 GCA_963644615.1 Oscillospiraceae bacterium | reverse complement strand
AGCGAAACTAGCGTTCAAATCATGGATCTTTTAAAAGAAGTTGCTAAAGATCGACTTGTCATCATGGTCACTCACAATCCTGATTTAGCGTACAAATATGCGAATCGTATCGTTAAAATTAGTGATGGATTAATTATCGATGATTCAAATAAATATGAAGGTGAAACAAGTGAAGAGTTAAAAATTGCCAAATCTAAAAACCTCACCAACAAAGGTAAAAAAGAAAAGACATCAATGTCGTTTTTTACCGCGACTGGTTTATCCTTCTTTAATTTAATTTCAAAACTAAAAAGAACTATTTTAATCACTGTCGCTGGTTCAATTGGTATTATTGGTGTCTCCAGCGTTTTAGCGGTCTCTAGTGGTGTCACTAACTATATTGGCGATATGCAAGATGATATGCTTTCTAGATATCCTTTATCAATTTCCGAAAAATCAATTGACACAACTTCTTTAATGAATGGATTAGCTTCTGTAGACAATAAACAAATTGCACAATTTGATATTAAAACTGAAGTTGGTCTAGATTCAATGATCAATTATTTAATGGATAAATATAGCGATTTCACCAATGTGAAAGTTAACGAAATCAATGATGATTTAATCGAATTTATCAAAGAAGCACCTAGTGAAGATATATCAGCAATATCGTTTGATTATGGTGTCGATTTAACTAACAATATATTTGCAGAATGGAAAAGACACGAATCAGATACTGAAAGTAAAATGATGTCTTTAAATGGTCTCACTCAAATGTATATTGCAGAACTTAAAACTGTTGATGGCTTTTCTGAATATGCAAGATATGTTTCTCTTTTTACTAACTTCATGAAACAAATTCCAGGAGAAAAGGATTATATTCTCTCCCAATATGACTTAGTTGGTGAAAATTCTCATTTCCCAGAAAATGAAAACGAAATATTGTTAGTCGCTGACGAAAATCAAACATTGACTGATTTAGTGTACGCTCAACTGGGATTTTATACTGAAGACGAATTTCTAAACATTGCTAAAAAAGCAATAGAAGAACAAAAAGAAAATCCAGATCAATCTTTAATCGATTCTTATTCATATCCAGAAAAATATAAAATCGATGACATCATCGGTAAAAAACTTGTTTATTATCCGCATGATTCGATTTATTCATATAACACAATTGAAAAAGAAGTTATTTCAACAACAATTAAACATCCAATTACAGGCGAGACCATCGCGGAAACAAATGATTTAGCCTATAGCCAAAAAGCTGATACACTAGATGGACAAGTCACATTTTATTTAGAGGGTACTGCTCTGCCATTATCAACTTCATTTACGAGAATTTCTGAAGTTTCTGCAACAAATAAATTAATAGGAGAGTGGCAGTACACCTTAAAATATCAAGATAAAACTTATACTTTTATACTTAATATCATTGATGAGTCTAATCTAATTTTCACAATAAGAGGAATGTCTGATTCTGATATTAGCTTACCCGCTACATACACATCAGAAAATAAAGAAGTCGCTAAAGGATATATGTATCCAACGGAAGCTAATGATAGCTGGGAAAATAAAAAAGAACTCAAAATCTCCGGTATTCTAAAACGAAAAGAAGGAGTCAATTTTGGTTGTCTAGAAAGAGGCGTCTATTTTACTAAAGAACTCGCTGATACTTATATGAACGATTCTAAAGATAGCCAAATCATCAATAACTCGTCATATGGTATCAAGTCTTATATAGGCACAAGTAGTGAAGATAACGAATCATATAAAGCTTATGTAACATTTAATTACACATCATTTAAGAAAGGCGAAGATAAAAAAATAGAAGATGTTGATGGTTACGCAATGTGTCTAAATTCTTCAAATGGACTAAGCTGGTCTAGTTTGTTTTCAATGTTCTCACAAACCGCTAACTTCGATGTCGATAAAAGCTATTTAAGAGCGCTATCAGGTATCAACGTCAAATATGATGAAAATAATGTTGTTCCAACTTATGAACAACTCCCATCAACAATTTCAATATATCCAAAAAATTTCGCTTCAAAGAAAAATGTTACTAAATATCTTGATAAGTGGAACGAAGAAAAAGATATAACTCTTTCAAGTGGAAAAGTGTTATCTGTATCAGAAAGAAAAGAATTAAGTTATGACGATACAATCGAAATAATTGTTAATATCATTAATACACTTATCACAACGATAACTATCGCTTTGGTTGCCTTTACTTCTTTGTCACTTGTTGTCTCTTGCTTTATGATTGCAGTTATAACCTATATTTCAACGATGGAAAGAGTCAAAGAAATCGGTGTTATTCGTTCATTAGGTGGAAGAAAGAAAGATGTCTCAAGATTATTTATTGCTGAATGTTTAATTATCGGGTTAGCTAGTGGTGTCTTTGGTATACTTATAACCTATTTATTATCACTTATTCTTAACTTGTCATTACTACCTTTAGGTATATATAACATTGCTGCTTTACCAATTTGGATAGCACTTATAATGATTGCTATTTCAGTTGTTCTAAATGTATTAAGTGGATTAATCCCAGCCATGAAAGCATCAAATCAAGATCCAGTAGTGGCCCTTCGTTCAGAATAAAATATCAACCATAAGTTAAATTAATTATTAATCTTACTTTTTCGATAGAGCCTTCATCTTTAACAATGTTGACAATTGTTGTAAACAATTTGTTATAATACTTTATATGATTTCACCAATTACTCCAGGCATGGACTGGTCACAAGTTTTATACGCTGTCTTAACAACTATAAATAATTTTGTTTTAGTCTTTATCGGTGTTCCTTTTGGTCTTCAATTAATTTATATGCTTCTTTTTTGGCTACCAAAGAAGAAATATAAAAGAAGTGAAAAAATAAATAGAATATGCGTTGTTATTCCTGCTCATAATGAAGAAGATGTCATTTACGATACAGTGAAACTTCTTTTTGATAAGCAAGTTTATCCAAAAGATATGTTTGATGTTTATGTCATTGCCGATAATTGCACTGATAAAACCGAAGAACTTGCTAAAAAAGCAGGCGCGACAGTATTTGTCCATAAAGACGATAACCCAAAACATCACATGGTCGGTTATGCGCTTGAATATGGCTTAAAAGAATTATTAAAAATAGATAAAGAAAAGCATTATGATTACATGATTAGATTAGATGCCGATAATCATGTGAATGATGAATTCTTTTTACTGATGAATGATGCATATAATTCAGGAGCTAAAATTGCTCGACCTTATGAATCCGCACTAAACATGACTCAAAGTGGTTACACAAAAGCATGTGGGCTATATTATATTTTTGATTCAAGATGCTCTTCTAGAGTACGAGAAAGACTTCATTTAGACGCTCACGTAAATGGTCCAGGTTCACTTACTGATATGGATATTATTCGCCGTATAGATGGTTATGATACAGTCACGATGTGTGAAGATACTGAATTTAATTTCAAAAGAATGTTTGAAAAGATTCATCCTCATTATGTTGAAGATGCAGTGGTCTATGAAGATCTTCCAAGTACACTTAAAGACACATATGCTAGAAATAAACGATTAGGAGCAGGAAATACTCGATTACTAATTCGCTACACACCAAAATTATTCTTCTATACTTTTAAAAATCTCAATCTATCTTTCTTAGAAAATTGGCTCACTTATCTATTTATTCCTATTTGTCCAATCCTTTGTCTATGGCTTCCTGGATATTATATTTACGCTTATATTTATCATTTTATGGGACTAACTGATACGACATATTTAAATAGCTGGGTATTTAATGCTGTTGAAAATGCGATAGGCCACACACCTTCATGGGTGGAAGGCACAACGATTATTATTATCTTTGCCATCAGTGTCCTCTTTGTTTTTTGTGGACTTCTTCAAGCCACACTACTTGTTTTATCAGATTATAAAAAGATGGGCGCTAATAAAAGAAGAGAACTTATCAGTGGTATTCTTTTATTCCCGGTTTTCTCAATAGTCTACGTTGTCACAATCTCAATTGGTATATTCACCAAACCTAAATGGAAAAAAGTTAATCGAAACCCAATCAAAAAGGTTGAAATAAATGAATAATAAAAGAGTCAGTTTATTTCTTTTTTTATCTTCGCTTTTACTTTCTAGCTGTGGTTCATCAACTTATTATGAAGTAACTAATTATCGATTAGAACTTTCGTTTCACGACAATTATAAAATAATGCTCTTAACTGACTTATTATTTTCTACGAGCATGGATATAAATAAAGAATATACTCACCTTGATAAAATGATAAAAAGTGAAGAAAACATTGATTTAATCGTTATTAGTGGTGATACATTTCTTGGTGAAAATAGAGTAGGTGTCAATTCGTTTTTTGATAAAATCGATTCTTATGGCATTCCATTTACTTTCACTTATGGAGAAACGAATTTAACTGGACAATACGATAGCTATTACATCGCCGACAAATTAAGCACATGTAAAAACGCAAAATACATTGACTATAAAGATGATAAATTAGCGGGCTTAACTAATTATTACATCGACTTAAATTTTGAAGGAACAAATAAATATCGTCTCTTTTTGTTGGACACAAATTCATATTATCCTACTGGATTAAATTATTCTCTTGATACACTTCATAAAGATCGAATCGAGCACCTTAAAAATATATATCGAACTGAACCATTACCCGCTTTAGCCTTTTTTCACACACCACTAGAAGAATATGCCTTAGCTAATGAAATGTTTAAAGCTAACTTAACGAGTGGACAAGGTGAAAATAAAGGTGATGTATCATTGAGTTATACAAATGAAAATAAAGTGTTTAATTGGCTTAAAAATTGTGGTGTATTCGCCACTTTTGCGGGTCACGATTATCTAGATTATTCAGATATTAATTATAATAATGTCACTCTTTCTTATGGCTTAAAATCAAGTCTAAATGGTGTAAGTAGCGACTCACCTATTGGTTATAAATTAATTACACTACCAAATAATAAAACTGATTTTAGTTTAAATAACATTGAGTCTAAGGTGGTCGCTTATGAATAAATTATCTCGCCAAGTTATCACTAATATTATTTCGATAATCATTATTGTTCTCACTAGTTTTTGTGTTTTTAAAACTATCAATTTTGTAGTGAGCCTATTTGCTAATAATTTTTCTAATGTTTTAGTAGGCCTACCTCTAATTATAAGTGGATGCTCCTTTTACGCTTTACTTTTATTTTATTTTTTAGATGCTTATATCAAATTTGTTTCTTTTAAATCTAGATTCATATATTTAACTGTCAATGCGTTATTTAATTTAATAGCGATTATTCTATATTTTGTCAGTATCAGTG
>CAVIPP010000056.1:0-8381 GCA_963644615.1 Oscillospiraceae bacterium | reverse complement strand
ATTTATTCCACTCATTAGCGATTCGAAGGAAACTATCTATTCTGGCTGAGAGAATATATATGAAAAAAGCTTATAATAGACAAGAATATAAACAATTAAAATTAGATATTAGAAAATACCTAAAAATTATTAATCAAAAGAAAGACATACCCGTTGAAGGTATGCCATGGGAAGATTTTATTAATAATGTTATGTAAAAAGGGAGTCGTTTCTCCCTTTTAATTTATTAAATATCGTATTTTGTCGATATTTCTGTTGGAGTCCTTTTTAATAATGACCATAGAGGAACCATTGTCCCAAGAAGCGAGACTCCATAAGAGAATATAACCGCTAGTAAGAATACCCAGAACGGAATGCCATATAATCCGAACGCTCCTGTAAATATCCAACCAACAATAAAGACAATAAAAACTCCAAGAAATATTGTTAATAAATAATTCACTAAATCTTTTGATATGAATATTCGATGAACATCTTTCTTACTTGTGCCCAGAGATCTAAAGACAGATATTGTATAAATATGCCTAATCATATTTGAACGAGTAGAGATGAGTACAAGAATAAACATCAAGATTAAGATGGCTCCACAACTAGAAAGAAGAATAATGTTCTCATTGTTTGCTAGATTTGCGTTATTAGCGTCTGTAATAGCACTCTTAGTTGAAGTTAATATAAAATCATAGGCTTTTTCGCCATCTCTATAATTTAAGAATTTTTCAGTCTTAGAATAATCACTTGAATAAAACGCTAATCCGTATTTATTCAAATAATTTTTAGAAATATTACCTAAAAAATTAGAAGATAAATTCGTTATTGAAGAGAAATTATCTTTAAGAGCTGTATTAAATACGGTATAAACGTTTCCCATATTTAAATCTGACGCAGTATATTTTCCAACAATAACCTCATTAAGTTCACCACTATAATTAGAACTAACAAGAAGTTCACCAGCGTTTATAGGTTTTCTTCCTTCACTAATAGTTAAATCGGATGGAATTACACAATGATATTCCACTAATGAAATATATCTATCGCTGTAAGATTCATATTCGTGATATCTTATAGCATCATCATTATTAACAAATAACGCAACCTTTTCACTTGATTCAAAGCTACCAAGAATATTAAACATATCACTATAGTCGTTAGCGAAATCATCATTAAATAAAGGTAGTGCTCCACTAGAAACATATAAATTGATTGCTGAATCATTATATGTTGTCTCAGGACAATCAGTCGTAGTTTCAGTTGTTTTAAGTTTAAAATCAACACTATTCACTAAAGCATATGTCGTATTTGGATGACTTATAAAACCATCATATAGGGCAGCTGCACCTTCTTTTGATAAATATATACAAGGTAATGAATTTTTAACAATACCAGAAATAATAGGAGAAACATCTGTAGAATGGGTTTTAATTCTACTACCATCTTGTCTATAAAAGAGTCCACCAATAAGAGAATCATAACTATAGCCACGATTTAAATATTCAGGCATGGCAAGATCAATGAGACCACTACTAATAGCAATTTCATTAAATTCTTCTGGATTAGTTCCATATGAAACATTAGGATTTTCACCATTCATTTGAGGAGTGTGTATATATGCAGAAGCATAACTGCTACTTTTCCCGGTAAGTCCACCTAATCCAAAAGAAGAAGAGTTAACAGTTATTGAGGTTACAATACCATCAACCGCTGATTCTTCACTATTGTTAAGAATTTGGGCTATACCAATTGAATTCTCAATACGTGATTTAGAAGCTTCTGCCTTTTCATTTAAATAACTAACGGATAATGAATTAGTTTCTAATGTATCAAGTGCCTTGGAATAATCAATAGTAAAAAAAGTATAGTAAGTTAATATTCCTACAACGGCAATAGCAGCACCCATAAGTCCTGAGAGAACTTTAAAGGCTGTTGTTTTCATCTTCTTTTCATGGAAGAAATTAAAGAATGCTTGTTTCATCAAAGAGAAGAAGGAAACAGGTTTACGATGTAGTTTTGTAAAGGATGAATTATCAAAAGTTGAAGTTCTAATTTCGTCTTCAGGTGTATCATCAATAGTTGGTCTTTCATTAATTACTTCAATAGATTTATCGTTAACAATAACGTTATCATCATCAATAAATAAATATTTAGTGTTATCACGCTCAATGATTTTAATATTTAAATTTATTGTTGATCCTTTTTGAACATATACCGTTGTTGAAACATCGTTAGCGTTCGACGAACACTTTTCATAATCAGATAGATAAATTTTGTTTTCTTCGGCTTTTGGTCGTCCTAAATCAATCTTGCTTCTTTCTTCAGGAGTGTTAATTATATCTTTAATAATTGAGCCATCTTTATAATAGATAATTCGATCACCAAACGCCCACGCTAATTTTTCATTATGAGTAACCATAATAACAAGGTATTTCAAAGAAATATCTTTCAAGATTCTCATAATTTCGACAGAATTTTCACTATCGAGATTACCTGTTGGTTCATCAGCAATGATAATCTTTGGCATTTTCGCTAATGCTCTAGCAATACCAACACGTTGCTTTTGACCACCGGAAAGATTACCAGCTAATTTTCTGCGGTAGCGGAGCATTCCAACAGCTTTAAGTGCTTCGTTAGCCCTTTTCTTTCTTTCGTCTTTATCATAAATTCCACAAAGTTTAAGACCAGTGTCAACATTTTCAAAAACACTTTCCTCAGGTAAAACAAGATAGTTTTGAAAAATATAGCCAATGTTTTTGTTTCGATAAGTATCAACTTGCTTCATCGAATATTTTGAAAAACTAGTCAAATTATATGTAATCGTTCCGTTTTCAAAATTGTCTAGTCCTCCAATTGCGTTAAGTAAAGTAGTCTTACCCGAACCAGACTTTCCTAAAATAGTTACAAAACCTTTATCAGGGAATTCGATTGAGACATTACTTATGACATGAAGTTCATTGTCTTTACCTTTATTATAGTATTTGTTTAAACCCGTAACTTTTATCATAATAGTTCTCCTCCCTTTTTAAGATTGTTCGCTAACGACTTTTTAGCGAATTTGTTCATAATCCAAGTTGAAACAAGGAAGGCAAACAATAAATTGAAACCAAAATAAATGACAATAAATATTGGGTTAACAACATATGAGGCGATTGATTGAAGTATTTGAACAAGTCCATCAATAGCGATATTTTGGCTTAATGACATTGTGTAGAATAATAGCGATAAATATTTTGCAGCAAAATAAGTAATCAAATAAGTAATCAATGAAGAGATAATGAAATAAATAAATATTTCAACTAGATTAATTAATCGAATACTATTTCTAGAAAAAGATAATGATGAATAAATCGCATAATCTTTTTTGCGTGAATTATAGATAATTCCAAGAATGAGAGAGCCAAGGAAGGCAATTAATATTGCCGAGACTAAAAATGCTGCACAATAAGCGATAATTAATAGCATATTCTGATAGCCTTCCGCAGATATCGTAACTGTCGATCTTTGTGGAGAAGCAGAATTATATGCTAAAAATTGATTATTTAATAAACTCTTTAACAATTTTTGTGATGTTGAATAGTTATCAGTATAAAATGAAGCACTTTGTTTATATTTGGCAAATAAATTCAAATACGCAACCTCGTGCATATAAATTGCACCATCGAGATTATCACATACTGAGAATAGTTCATTATTCGCAGGAATGGTAATACTAGCTCCTCTAAGAGATATCGTTAAATCAAAACCAACAAAGTTTGTAGGTATATAAATTTTTGAATAATCAACCGTTTGTGAACCATCTGTTTTAATTAAATTGTACGCATTAGGATTATACGTAACTGAAATATTGTTAAGTGTATAAATAGATTCATTCATGTATGCGTAGGTGATACCTTCTCTATATTTAACTGAAGTATCTGAGAATGAATCAACCATGCCATTATAAATATTTTGCAATGTTTCTTTAGGGGCAATAATAGAATATTGATAATCAGTTGTATCAACTAAATATATTCCCGTCGCAACTAAATTAAGGTTTTTAATTCGGGTATTAAAACATTGTGGTGTTAAAGTAAATTTCCTTAAAACCGAATTATCTGTAGGAACATCGTCTTCAACACTATCTAAACCAAAAAACTTAGTTTTAAAAAAGGAAACAGCATCTCTATTACTCGTATAATCAGATGTAAATGAATCGCGAGAAACCGCTAAAGCGAACTCGTTTATATTTTTTTCGCTCTCACGATAGACAGGTTCTCTTCCCAAAGTAGGAACAAGTTCATAATCATTAGAAAGCAAATTAATCTGAGAAACTTCAAATTGTTGAGCTAAACCAGTCGTGCCAATCAGTACATATTTTTCTTGAGAAGAAAGAACATTACCATAATCAACAAAAACGCTGTCATCAACAGTGAAGTTTTCAAGTTCTAGATCATCTTTGCCCTTACCAAAGGCAACAACTCTATTTTTAGAATGTGCATAAGAATCTGCATACGCATTCGTTGAATCTGTAATTTTTTCACTAGCTGGAGCAATAAGCGCAAAAGCACCAGCAAGAATTCCAATCACAGATAAAGAAACAACAAATGAAATAAGTAGTGAGAGAATACTCTTCTTAGGAGTAGCTAAAACATCTTTAGAACCAAGAGAAAGAATGGTCGGAAATGAAGTTTTAGCTTTGGCCATGTTATCAATAGTTACATCTTCGTTATGTTCTTTTAAAATTGTGTCACTTTCGATATGACTATCGTTCATAACAATGTGTCTGGTCGCAACATTTTCGATAGAAGGATAATCGTGTGTCACATAAAGAACTAGTTTATTTGGCGCAACTGCTGCAAGAAGTTCAACTATTTGTTTTGACGTATCACTATCTAAGTTTCCGGTAGGTTCATCACAAGCGATAATAGGTGTGTCACTAACAAGCGCACGAGCAATAACAGTTCTTTGTTTTTCACCACCTGATAAATGCGTGGCTTTGTGTTTACGAACATGTAATAAATCTACTTTCTTGAGTGCATCTAAAGCTATAATCTTTGCTTCTTTTCTTGATACTCCACGAGCAAGTAACGGAAGCATAACATTTTCTAAAACTGTGAAGGAATCGACTAGATTATATTCTTGAAATATAAAACTAACATAATTGGATCTATAATTAGCAAAATCCTCTTTTGAAAATTCAACAGTTGATTTGCCATCGATGAAAAGTTCGCCTTCTTCATAGGTATCCATCATCGTAATGACATTAAGCATTGTTGACTTACCAGATCCAGATTCGCCAGTAATAGCAACAAATTCACCTAAATTAAATTCACAGGTGATGTTTTGCAAACCAATGGAAGTAACTCCATCGTTATTATAAATTTTTGATACTTGTTCTAATTTAATCATATTCGTTACTCGTAAATGCGAGTATTATACCATAGAGTAAATAAAAACGAACGTAACCAATAATGATAACGCTTTTATATAAAAGAAAATGAGCTTATGCTCATTTCATAGATATTAAAGCAAATTTACCTTTGCCTGAAATTTTAGCAATTTTATTACTTGGTAGGAAAAATGATTCATATTGGCAATAATCTAAATCATTAATTTTCCCTGCTCCAGAAAGACAAATAACAAAAATAAATGAATCTGATGAAGCGCTTATTGTCTCATTATCTAAATCCTTAATATCAAAATTAAAGTATGTAGGATTGAAGTTTGTCTTCTTATATTGGGATAAATTTAAAACTTCTAAACCTTTTTCAATATGAAGTTCTCTTAGTTTTCCGTTTTTATCAATACGGTTATAGTCAAATAAACGGTATGTGAGTCCACTATTTTGTTGGACTTCTAAAAGGCGAACACCTTTACCAATCGCATGTATTGTTCCGGGAGCAATTTCATATAATTCTCCAGGTTTCACTTGAAAGAAGTTTAGTGCACTTAAAAGGGTACCGTTATGAAGTTTTTGTGAAATTTCATCCTTTGAATAATCTTTATTAAGACCTAAATAAATTCCTGCTTTATTATTCGCATCCAATATATACCAACACTCATATTTGCCAAATGAATTTTCATGTTTTAGGGCATATTCATCACTTGGGTGTACTTGAATTGAAAGGTTGTCGTTAGCGTCGATGAGTTTTACTAAAATTGGGAAAAACGGATAATTTGATATTTTGCTACCAATGTCTTCTTTTGAGGCAACACTGAGTAAAGTTTTACCTTTAGAAGGTCCACTTGCGATGATAGTTGGACCATCTTCTCTTAAAGAAAATTCCCAAAGTTCAGATATACAATTAACATCTAATGCTTTTGAAAATTTATGAAAATAATCTCCACCCCAAATATATGATTTAACTGCAGGCGAAAGTTTAACGAGTTCCATAATAATTAATTATATTTGTATTAATACAAACCTTTCTTATATTCACCACGATTGACGAGTTCTTTTAATGAGGCGACAACTTTAGGTTTATCTTCTCGATAAGTGACACCAAACCAAACTGAAGAAGTTGATAATAGTTTGAGTGTTGCTTTACCCTCGTGAACGAGCTCATCAACAACGGTTGGAATTAAAAATTCAGCTTTCAAATTAGAAATATTATCTTTTAACCAAAGTGAGAATTTAACCGTTAAGTTGTCAATTAAATCTTTGTTAAAAACGAAAAGATTCATCGAAACAGGTTGATTTTCACTAACAACAAATGATTCACTTCCATCGAGTGGAGAACAGACAATTTCACCTTTATCATTACGTTCAATATTTGATTCAACTAGTTTTTCAAGCATTCCTTCTTTTTCAAAACAAACACCACGTTTAACTGCACCATTTTCAGTCATAGTGTTACACACATTAAACGCTACATTTGCGTATTTTCCAACACTATTATGAGGCAATGACTTGATGTAACTTGCGGCAACAACAAAGGCGTCTCGTCCATAAAAATCATCACCATTGATAATTATAAAATCATCATTAATTAGATTTCTTGCCGCATATATCGCATGAGCAGTTCCCCAAGGTTTTTCTCGACCTTCTGGACAAATAAATCCATTAGGAAGATCGTTTAAATCTTGAAAGGCATATTCAACTTTAATAGTTTTCTCAACTCTTTTACCGATCGTATCTTTAAAGACATTATAAAAGTCTTTTTTAATAATAAATATTACCGAATCAAAACCTGCTTTTTTTGCATCATAGATTGAATAATCTAATAAAAAATTACCAGCCTCATCCATTGGTTCAATTTGTTTTAATCCACCGAAGCGACTGCCCATACCTGCTGCTAATATAACTAATTGCATATATTTACCTCTCTAAATAACAAATTTTCTAATAGAAAAATCATAGCACAATTTTAATATTCGTTATATGTAATAAACTATTTTTATTTTTATAATTCTTGACTGCTAGTAAAATTAATATCAAAGAGGTCATATTTATGAAAACAATGAGATTACCATTATTAATTTCTTTATCAATTACTATTCTTGGTGTCATACTCGGATCATTTTTTGATTTAAATATATCTAAAACCATAGCAGATACTTCGAATGTATTTGGAATTACAGTTTCTACAATAGGACCTACAATTGGATTTGCATTTTTAGCCATGACGGGTGGAGGTTTTCTTGCGTTTGCCTTAAAAGGTAAATACCATCTCTTTCTTAAAATATTTTTCTATATAATGGCTACACTCTGTCTTATAGCGTCGATATATTTTTCAGGAAAAGAATATTTTGAAATTAATGGATTCAATATGCCAGATATTACCTGGGTTGGCTATCTAATTGTTTTGCTGCCAGAATGTGGCGCTCTTATTGGTGGATATTTTTTATTCAAAGATTGTGAAAACAAAAATATGTGGATAATACTAAGTATTATATGTGTAGTTATATTGCTTACATTAGTAGGTGGAGTAACACTCTTGAAAAACATTATGCATCGCCCTCGATATAGACTTATTTCAAACACTGATCTTGCTATTTCTTTCCATAATTGGTGGGAACCATTGAAAGAATATAAGGATCTAATAAAGCAATATAATCTTTCAAAAGATGATTTTAAATCATTCCCAAGTGGTCATGCCTCTGAAGCAAGTATTCCATTAGTGCTCATCACATTTTTACCTTTAGCAAATCGAAAATATAGTAAATACCAATTACCAATATACATCATCTCATTTGTCTTCTTACTATTAGTAATGTTTGTAAGAATACTTGTGGGTGCTCATTTTTTAAGCGATGTCTCAATGGGTGCTTCTTTAATGATTTTATTTACATTTGTCGCTAACGAAATTGTTATTAAATGTAAATCATTACAAATAGAAATAAACTAACAAATAAAAAGCTGTCTAACAAAAGAAATGTATGATGGAAAGCTACGACATAACGTTTGAAGT
>CAVIPP010000055.1:6928-8576 GCA_963644615.1 Oscillospiraceae bacterium | reverse complement strand
TTCTTCACCTATTGTTTCACTAGTAGTGTCACTTTTAGCAACTTGTAAAAGAATTCTATCATCGCTGAGATAACCCGCTACTTCGACGGTGCTTAAATCAACTTGAGATAATTCAAATAAATGTGCAGGATAAAATGTTTGTTGATAATTAAGAGGAGTATAATCTAAATATTTGATGTCTTTTGTTAAATTGTCACTAACATCAAAATATCTAAGTCTAATCTCAGTGAACAAATCATTGATATAAAAATAACTATTATTCGATGGGTATTCTAATAATTTTGAAAAACTCTCATCATTATTTGTTGAATATGTTTCATGCATTACTGAATTAGTGTACAAAGTACCAATTCCATCAATTTCATAAATATTTTTATCAATTACTGTGTGGGTTAAAAAATCAAAATTTTGAATCGATTCAGATGTCGAAGATTTATAGGAAGTTATATCACATATAGTGCTCGAGGCAGCTTCCACGGCTTCAACAAGTTTATTTAAAGGAATACCTCGAACTAAATGAGGATTTTCTATTTCTTCACTATTATCGTTTGGATCACTTGGACCACGAATAATATTATCGTTACTTGAACATGAACTAATAAAAATAATTGAGGCAACGCTAAATAATAAATATTTAAATTTCACAGTCTTTACCTCCCGATTAATAAGTATACATTATTAGTTCAATAAGAACTATTCTTTTATTAATGCATTAACAATAATGTAAGTTTACCATCTACTCTATTAAATAATTTTATAAAACATCTATAATTTAATTAGTGTATGGAAAATAAGAAGAACCCAAATAAGAAAAAACATCGTTTTAGAAAATGGATTATTTTAGGACTAGTTATAGTTGTTTTAGTTTCTCCTATCGCTTTAGTGTATGGCTTTTTATATGACACCTCATCATCAAGTTTTGAAGTAGATCCTAATTTTAATAAAGAAGATGAATTTTTCAAAATGAGTGTCGATTCTCTCGATAACATTAAAGACACTCATAAAATCGACTATTCAATAAGCGAATATACTTTTAATAACTTAATAAATAATGGCATTTCATCGATGGGTGAGTCGTTAACTCAATTTGTTAATAAAGCTGCGATTGAATTTAATAAAAATCAATATTTATTCACGGTTGAACTTAATTTAAATAATTTTTTCAAGACTCGTCTTTATATATATACAAGTATTGTTAAAGACGTTAGTGAAGGGGATGTATCATACATATTCAATATTGATAACATTGTCATTGGTCGAGCTAGTCACATTTATGGATTAGCTAAAAATTTAATTAGTAAATACATTAGCGATGAGATGATTAAAGCTATATTCGCTAATTTTGGTTTTACAATTACTCCTGATTTAGCTAATTCAAGACTAATTTACAAAGAAAAAGATATTATTAGCGATATGTCAAATATTATTGGCGTTAGTGGCAATAACATAGATGCATCAACATCTAACAACCTATTCTTTTCAATAATCAAAGAATTTATTAATCGTAATGCATTTGAATTTAATCTCGAAAAAGAAGGATATATGGGTGGAACAATCGATATTTCAAGCGCTAAAACAAACGAAAATTTCGTTAGTGATGAAAAGTTACTTGATAACGATTTAGATTCATATCGAAATAACGCTTTAA
>CAVIPP010000055.1:0-6918 GCA_963644615.1 Oscillospiraceae bacterium | reverse complement strand
GGAATAATTCCACTTGAAAAAGCTGACTATTTATTTTCTTATTTAGTTAATGGTTACACTAGAAGTAGTAGTGACATCAACAATTATATAAGTGATAAAGATTTATCTAGTATTGGTATTAGTGATTATTCGACTTATGAAGGTATAACATTACCTGAAAAAGTCGATATTATTGAAGAAGCAAAAAAAGATTCTCAAAATAGAGCGACTACTTTCTTAACTGATGGCATTATTTGTGAAATTAATGAAGATAAATTTGATGCTTCATTAGCGAATCAATCATTATTAGGACATAGTTACATCCTTTCAAGAAAAGTGAGCGATAACGAATATAAAATTAACTATATTGTGGTCGATAATTTTTACTCTAACATAGTTGATGATCATTTTTATTTCATTGTGAGATTTAATATAAATGGTTGTCCTAACACAGTCATTATTGACGCGAAAGTTAGTGAAGAAGAAGTTGGAGACTTTAAAATTAAATTTACGATCGATGATATTTATTATGGCGATCGCTTAGCAAACGACGAACTTAAATCTGTTTTATATGATTTATTAACAACTTCTGTTGGTGGAGAGGATTGGGTCGCAGTTTCGTTTAATGAAAATAAAGAAATGATTATTGATTTATCTTCATCAATTGACTCAAATATTAAAAATATTTTAGCTATGCAAGGTAAAAGTGGAAAAATTCACATCAAAGGTGAAAATATTTCTGATAATGGTTACCTTCAAATAGTTGCGGAATAATATACAAAGTATATTAAAAAAATAAATGGCTAAATATACTAGCCATTTTTATTTAAATTATTTAAATGTTTATTTATCAGGATATCTTTCACGTCGATAATTATAATGAGTGTGTAATAATTCTTCACTAAGTTCGCTTAATGGTTCCACTAAATAATCATTATAAAGTTTTATGATATCTGGATTATTGTGTGATTGACGGATACTTTGAGAAGCGTCTTCGCTATATAAAACTTTAGCTCTTTTTTCTCGATATGTTTCTAAAATATCATCATCTTCATGAGGAAGGAAAATTGGTTTAACGTATGGTTGACCTCCACCATTAATACAACCACCTGGACAACCCATAATTTCAATGAATGCATATGGGGATTTACCCGCTCTAATTTCATCGAGGAGAACTTTCGCGTTTTTCATTCCGCTAGCGATGGCGACTTTTAATATTTTCCCATCGATATCAATACTAGCTTCACGAACTCCAGCTAGTCCACGAACATTATTAAATTCAATTGGGCCGTATTCCTTGTTGGTTAGCTTATAATAAGCAGTCCTAAGAGCGGCTTCCATGACTCCTCCAGTCACACCAAAGATAACACCCGCTCCACTAGATTGACCGAGTAAATCTTGATCAAATGTTTCGTTTGTTGGAAGTTTATCCCAATTAATACCGCTTCGCTTAATGAGTTTAGCGAGTTCTCTAGTTGTTAAAACAGCATCGACATCTCGATAACCATTAACTTCCATTTCTTTACGATCTTTTTCACCTTTTTTAGCAGTGCAAGGCATAATCGAAACAACAAATATTTTACTTGGATCAATGTTATGAGATTTAGCAAAATAAGTTTTGGTTATTGCTCCTTGCATTTGGTGAGGAGATTTACAAGTTGAAACATTAGGAATTAAGTCTGAATAATAATATTCCATATAATTAATCCAACCTGGTGAACAAGATGTAATTTGAGGAAGAACCCCATCATATTTAATTCTTTGAATTAGTTCACTTCCTTCTTCCATAATTGTTAAATCAGCCCCAAAATCAACATCAAAGACACGATAAAATCCTAATCTATGAAGCGCTGCAATCATTTTGCTAGTTCCATTTGTGCCGATTTTATGACCAAATTCTTCAGCAATTGTAGCCCTAACTGCTGGGGCAACTTGGCAGATAACATATTTTCCATCTTTAAAAGCTTTATCAACTTTGCTGATTTCGCTTTTCTCAACTAACGCTCCAGTCGGGCAAACAAGGACGCATTGTCCACATTGAATACATGGAGATTTTGATAGTGGGCGATTATCAGCAGGAGCGACAACTGTTTTAATACCTCGATTTTCAAAACCTAAAATACCTAATCCTTGATAATTTTGACAAGTTTCAACACATCGACCACATAAAATACATTTTCCACTATCTCTAACGATGCCAGGAGTGAGTTGATCGATTGTTCTTGGGGTTTTTAGTCCCATGAATTTGTTTTCTCTAGCACCAACAAGTTTACTAACTTCAAGAAGTTCACAATGTCCATTTTTTTCACATTGTAAACAATCTTGATGATGATTTGATAAAAGAAGTTCAACGCTTATTCGTCTAGCTTCAGTGGCTCGAGGAGAAGAAATAGATATTTCCATTCCTTCGGAAACTGGATAGACGCATGATGCGACAAGCCCTCTAGCGCCTTTTACTTCAACTAGACAAACTCTACAACTTGCAAGTGAACATTTTCCATCCATATATGAACATAATGAAGGAATGTCATACCCACATTTTCGACACGCTTTTAAAACAGTTAGATTTGAATCTACACGATAAGATTTGCCTTCAATTTTAATATTAACTAGTGACATAGACTTTCCTCCTATTTTTTATCGATTGCACTAAAGCGACAAGAATTAAAACATAATCCACATTTAATACATTTTTCTTGATGAATGAAGAATGGAGTTTTACCAACTTCACCGCTAATAGCTTTAGCAGGACAATTTCTAGCACACAATGAACATTTTTTGCATTTTAAAGGATTGATTTCATAGACAATCATTTTCTTACAGACGTGGGCTGGGCAACGATGATCGATGACGTGAGCCATATATTCATCGTAGAAATTATTGATTGTCGATAAGAATGGATTAGCGCTAGTTTGACCAAGAGCGCACAAAGAATTATTTTTCTTAGCTGTGGCGAGTTCTTTAAGATAATCAATATCACTAAGTTCACCTTTACCTTCGGTAATCTTTGTTAAAACTTCAAACATACGTCTAGTTCCAATTCGACATGGTGTACATTTACCACAGCTTTCATCACAAATAAATTGGACATAGAATTTAGCGACATCAACCATACAGTTATCTTCATCCATGACGATTGCGCCACCACTACCCATCATCGATCCTTTAGCCACTAAAGTATCAAAATCGATTTCAGTGTCTAAATCTTTGTCAGTTAAACATCCACCTGATGGACCTCCAGTTTGGATAGCTTTAAATTTCTTGCCATTTGGAATTCCGCCACCAATATCAAAAATAAGTTCTCTTAAAGAAGTTCCCATTGGTACTTCAACTAAGCCGACATTATTAACTTTGCCACCAAGAGCGAAAACTTTAGTGCCTTTTGATCCTTTTGTGCCGATACTTGCGAATTTATCTGCACCTTCTTTAAGAATATAAGGAACATTTGCAAGTGTTTCGACATTATTGATAATAGTTGGTTTTCCCCATAAACCTTTAACGGCTGGGAAAGGTGGTCTTGGACGAGGAACACCTCTTTTGCCTTCGATAGAATTAAGTAAAGCTGTTTCTTCACCACAAATAAAAGCGCCAGCGCCTAATCTAATATGACATTTAAACGAGAATCCACTACCGAGAATATTTTCTCCAAGTAGACCAACTTCTTCGAGTTCTTTAATGGCGATTTGTAATCGATGAACAGCGACAGGATATTCAGCGCGGACATAGAAATAACCTTCATTAGCGCCAATCGCATATCCGGCAATCATCATACCTTCGATAACACCAACAGGATTACCTTCAAGGATAGAACGGTCCATAAATGCACCTGGATCACCTTCATCGCCATTACAGACAACATACTTTTCATCACTATTTTGGTCGTAAGCAAATTGCCATTTTCTTCCAGTTAAGAAGCCTGCACCACCTCGACCTCTTAGTCCACTTTTAAGAACTTCATTAATGACATCTTGTCTAGAAATGCTTAAAGCTTTTAAGAAACCTTGGAAAGCACCATAGCCGAGAGCTTCATCAAGAACTTCAGGATTAATAAGTGAACAACCGTGTAAGGCGATACGTAGTTGCTTTTTATAGAAATTAATATCATCTTGTCTTTCAACTTTTTCGTGAGTGACAGGGTCTTCGTAAAGTAAATCCGTAATACATTTTCCTTCGATAACATCTTCGTTTATAATGCGTTCAACATCACCAACTTTAACAGCACGATATAGTCTATCTTCTGGGAAAACTTTTACAAATGGACCTTGAGAACAAAAACCAAAACAACCGACACGATTGACACTGCATTTGTCTTCAAGATGTTTTTCTTTGATTAAATTTTCAAGTTTTTCGAGTATTTCACCTGAAGAGGATGATAGACAACCTGTTCCTCCACAGACAACAAGGTGTTTTTTTCCATCTTTTCCAGAGAATTTAGTTTCTAAACATTTATTACAATGAGAAATCTTTTTATTTAATTCATCAATAGTTTTAATTTTTTCCATCAATGTTTACCCCCCTCTAAATCGTGGTATTCTTTTATGATTGCTTCAACTTTGTCAGGCGTCACTTTAGGATAGACTTTACCATTCACTGAAATGGCTGGAGCAATACCACACGCACCGATACAACGAAGTGCATCAAGAGTGAACAAACCATCATTCGTGGTCTCTCCAGGTCCAATACCTAAAATTTCAGTGAATTTATCCATGACAGTTTGACTACCTTTAACGTAGCAAGCCGTCCCTAGACAAATACCGATGACATATTTACCTTTTGGTTTAAGCGAGAAGAAAGAATAAAAAGTTACAACCCCATATATTTCTGCGACAGGAATATTAGTGAGTTCAGAGACATATTCTTGAACTTCTAAAGGGATGTAGCCATATTCTGATTGAATAGTTTCTAGAATCATCATAAGAGGTGTTTTTTCATTCTTATAGCGATTAACAATTTCTCTTATTTGTTCTTTAGCGTATGATTGTAATTTGTTCATACAGCCCTCCTAAAAATAGATTTTTATACAAGAAAACAATGAGTAATTGAATAAATATTCAATTAGTATAATTGTCTATTTGTTAACTTGTAAAGAATTACTTATTTATTATAATAAATGTATGACAAAAATAAAATTCAATATTTTTTCTTATCTACTTCCAAAAAATCAAACTTACTATTTATCTAATAAAACAAGCATTAGACAAGCGCTCGAAAAATTTGACTATCATAAGTTTTCAGTTGTTCCTATTATTGATGAAGAAGGTAACTATATTTCAACAATTTCTGAAGGTGATATATTACGCTTCATCAAAAATCATCACAACTTTAATTTAAAAGAAGCCGAAGATACTCTCTTAATGAATGTTGATAGATATCGAGCATATAAATCTTTAAATATTAATGCTTCAGTTGACGAAGTTTATAATTTAGCACTTGAACAAAATTTTATTCCGATTGTCGATGACAGAAATAAATTTATTGGTATTTTAAAAAGAAAGTCTATTCTTGAAGGACTAACTAATCTAAATAAGGATTTTTAAGCATCAAGAAAATAATATATTGTCTTAGTTAAATATTCTTTTTTTTCATCAATATAATGCATTTGACTTATTGGATAGGATGGTTCAATAGCGATGGCGCGTCTATTTTTAGTGGCGACATCTTTATAGATTATGTCGTCGCCATCAATATCAGTATAGATTTGAACACCTGGAAGAGAAGTGACTATATGAAGTTCATATTTAGCGTTATATAGAATTAGCGTCGCTTTATATGGATTAGCGAACTTACTATTTTTATAGACATAATTATCGATATCTAAATTAAATTGACCACCTAAAGTGTTGTATTCAAAAAGCCCATCTAAAGGAACTTTATGAGTAGGGATTTTATTTTCATCAACTTCAAGATACGCTTTAGCGTTCATGAATAATTTTAGATTTTCGTTAGAGGAATCTCCTAAAGTGAAATATAAATGATTAGTGAGATTTAATGGTGTTTTTTGATCGCTTATAGCAGACATAATCTCCATGAATGAGTCTTCACTTGTTTTTGAAAAGACATATGAAATGAGAAATTTAACGTGGCCAGGAAAGCCAGCATCTAAATCTGGCGAATCATAGAAGAATTTGACCATAAGTGTTTCATCAAAATCTTCAATTTTGTATTCAAAAAACTTCGTCGATAATCCGTTTCGGCCACCGTGAAGAGTATTCATATTTTCATTTGGGTCAAGATAATAAGTGACATTATTAACTTTTATCTTAGCGTCTTTGATTCTGTTGGTGACTCGTCCAATAGTTTTGCCGTTATAGACACTTGTTTTCATAAAATCAGATGGATATTTAGGAGTCAAAGTCATCAAAGTGTTATCGTGAATCACTTCGTAGACACTTGCGCCTAAATCACATAAAGTAACTTTAAAACCAGTACTTTTTCTGATTTTGATAAAAGTCATTTTATCGACTTTACTAATTTCATATTTATAAGTGCATTTCATGATTATTACTTTTTCTTATCTTTTGAGCGTTTATCTTTAATTATCGCCATCTCTTTTTCAGTTATTAAAAGACAATTATTTTCTTTCGCCCAATCGACACATCCTTTTAAAACAAGTTTTAAGAAAGGACGAGGAACATTGATGATGGTTTTAAGAGCCTCATCGGTGAATTTTACTTTATCGTCCGCTCGATCGGCAGCGTACCTTAGAGAAGTTAAATCAATTTCACGATTAGGAATTCCAATCGCGATTGGCTTTTTAAAGTCACTGCACCAGAAATTCTTACTATCTCGATATCCCCAATTTGTGCATATCGGAGCGAAATTATTTTTAGTTACACCATTAATGATTGCATTATAGTATTTTTCTTTCATTAAGATGTGATCAACTTTTAAAATAAAATGCGCGCCAAACTTAGAAGTGATGCCATTAAAGTTATGATA
>CAVIPP010000054.1:0-8615 GCA_963644615.1 Oscillospiraceae bacterium | reverse complement strand
GCCTTCTTATTAGTGCTTTATCAGTTGGAATATATTTTATCGATCGCTATTTTTGTCAAAAAAATAAAGATACGTATGCTTCATTTTCGTCATTCAAGGTCGCTTTTACTTCAATTGTTGTTGAATTTTTAGTGCTCTTAGTTCTTAACTCTATTGTGAAAATGATTTATTTTGAAATTGACTTTTTAGTCATCTTTTTTGTTCAATCTATTGTATTTATAATAGATGTTGCATTAGATAGTTTTATTGTGACTTTGCTTTTATATATCTCTAATCGACAAATTCAAAATAAGGTAGGCTCTTTAAATGAAAAATAAACGAATTGAAGGTAGACCAACTAAAGAACTTCATATCGATGAAACTCAATTAACTGATGAAGATAAAAACGAACTGCATACGAGGAGTTTTCCTTTATCAATTGTAATTTTTATTTCTGTTTTAGTGGTGTTAAGCGCTATATGTATAGTTATGATTATGCTAGTGAACAATGGTGTTATTCACTAACTAAATAATAATTTATGTTATAATACGCATATTTAAGAGGACTTAGTTATGTCAAATAAATCTAATATTTCTTGGGATGAATATTTTATGGGAATGGCTTTATTATCTAGTCTAAGAAGTAAAGACCCATCCACAAAGGTTGGCGCGTGTATTGTCGATAGCGATAACAAAGTTGTTTCTAATGGTTATAATGGCATGCCAACACGTATTGATGAAGATAAAATTAGTTGGAATAAAGGCGAAGGACTAGATTCAAAATATCTATACGTCTGTCACGCTGAATTTAACGCTATCCTTAACACCAGAGACGGTGCAGCACTTAAAGGATGCACGCTTTATGTCACCTTGTTCCCTTGTAATGAATGCACGAAAGCAATCATTCAAACTGGAATTAAAGAAATTGTTTATTTGGATAATAAGTACGCTGAAACAATTTCTGTTAAGGCTAGTGCTTTAATGCTTGAGCTTGCCGGTGTTAAAGTTAGGAAATATACTGGCAGAGTCCCTCACATAAATTATTAATATGAATATTATTGAAGCAAATAATCTTTCTTTTTCTTATACAAAAAATGATGATGCTCTTAAAGGCATCTCTTTTGTAATTGAAAGTGGGAAATATTATTCAATAATAGGTCATAATGGCAGTGGCAAGTCCACATTAGCAAAATTATTAATCGGTTTATTAAAACCATCTGAAAATTCACTTAAAGCATTTGGACTTGAATATAATTCAAAAAATATAAAAGAAATTCGAAACAAAGTTGGAATCGTCTTTCAAAATCCTGACAATCAATTTATTGGTTCAACAGTCAGAGACGATATTGCTTTTGGTTTAGAAAATAGATGTGTTCCTCAAAAAGAGATGGACAAAATAATCAATGAATTCGCTACTAAAGTAGATATGATCGATTATTTGGATAAAGAACCTGAAAAACTTTCTGGTGGTCAAAAACAAAGAGTAGCCATCGCTGGAGTGCTTTCAATGCATCCTGAAGTTGTTATTTTTGATGAGGCTACAGCGATGCTTGACCCAAAAGGCAAAAAGGAAATCAATTCATTAATTAAAAAAATGAGAGAAGAAAATCCTAATCTCACCTTAATATCGATAACTCACGATGTTGAAGAAGCTTTTAATAGCGATGAAATAATTGTTTTAAATGAAGGAAAAATCTTTTTAAGTGGAACTCCTAATGAAGTTTTAAGGCACGCAAAAGAACTTGAGGATATAAATTTAGATGTTCCTTTTCGATTTAAGTTGATTGAAGAATTAAATAAATTAGGACTAAAAGTTAATAATACTTCTTCATTAGAAGGTCTGGTGGAAGAAATATGCCAATAAAATTTAGTGATGTTTCTTTTACGTATTCACTTAAAACTCCATTTGCTAACGAAGCTTTAACAGATATCAATTTATCTATAAAGGATAAACTTTTTACATGTATTGTTGGAAAAACTGGATGTGGAAAATCTACTCTTATCCAACAGCTTAATGGTTTACTAATTCCAACCGAGGGCGAAGTTATCGTAGACGAATATGTTATAACTAGAAATAGAAAACGCCGAAGTAAAAAACTATCAAATTTAAGAAAAAAAGTAGGTATTGTTTTCCAATTTTCAGAAAATCAATTGTTTGAAGAAAGCGTTCTTGATGATGTCGCTTTTGGACCTACTAATTTTAAAGTTTCAAAAGAAGATGCACGTAAAATCGCTAAAGAATGTTTGTTAAAAGTTGGAATCAAAGAAGAATATTTTAATAAATCCCCTTTTGAACTTTCCGGTGGAGAAAAACGAAGAGTTGCCATCGCTGGTGTCCTTGCCCTTTCTCCATCAATCATTGTTTTAGATGAACCAACCGCGGGACTAGATCCAAAAGGCACGAAAGAAATGATGGATCTGCTTAAGAAAATGAATAATGATGGAGCAACTGTCATCGTTGTCACTCACGACATGAATTTAGTTTTTACTTATGCAGATGAAGTTGTTGTTATCTCTAGTGGCAAAATAGCCAAGCAATGTTCACCGAGTGAACTATTTTTAGTAGATGATGAGCAATACTCATTAGAAACTCCAAATATTGCTAAAGTTGTTCAATTATTTCACTTAAAAGGTATTGATTTAGACACAAATAAAATTAAGGATGTCACCTCCTTAGCAAGTGAAATCGTTAAAAAGAGGAATAAAAATGAATAATTTGATAATTGGAAGATATTCTCCATATAATTCATTTATTCATCGACTCGACCCAAGAAATAAAATTGTGTCCATGATTTTACTTATGGTCGCTTTATTTTTCCAATTCAATATTCCTAGCACTTCAATCACTGATTTTGTGATGACTTTTATTGTTGAAGGCGTCATTCTTTTTATTGTTATTATTGCAATGATAGTCGCTCACGTTTCTTTTATTGAATTTTTTAAATCACTAAAGGCAATGTGGTTAGTAATTTTATTACTATTCATTATTAATATATTTATTGTTACTACGCCTTCTAGTTCATCATTTAATGAAACGATGTATTTTTATTATGGTGTCTCTTTTAGAATAAGTGTTCCAATGTGGGGTTGGGATTATCCAATATATTGGGCTTCTATTTTTCAATCATTAAAGATTGTTTCACGATTAGTAATAATGATTTCTCTAACAATGGTCTTAACAGCAACAACTAAACCTCTCGATTTAACTTTTGCCTTTGAGTGGTTTATGTCTCCACTTAAATTGATTAAATTCCCAGCACATGAAATTGCAATGACTCTTTCAATTGCACTTCGTTTTATTCCTACTCTCCTCGATGAAACTGATCGCATCATGAAAGCTCAAGCGAGCAGGGGTGTTGATTTTAAACATGGAAGGTTATCGACACGTATTAAAGCTCTCGTTGCGCTTATAATCCCCTTATTTATTTCTGCATTTCAAAGAAGTGAGGAACTTGCAGACGCGATGGAGGCTAGAGGATATAATCCAAGACAAAAAAGAACTCGTTATCACAAAATGAAATGGTCATTTTTTGATTCTGTTATTATTTTATTTTCGATTGCTGTCTTAACACTTACGATTTTAATTTCGGTTTTAAATATAACTTATTCCACACCTACTTTTTTAGGTTGGTTATTTATTTTTATAGCCTTTGTTATCACTTTATTTATATTATTAGGCATCTTTTCAAGTAATTGTTGGAGCGGAAAAAAATGAGAATATTAGCGATTGTTCAATACGAAGGAACAAACTTTGCTGGATGGCAAATTCAACCAAACGAAAGAACTATTCAAGAAGAGATTGAGAAAGTTATCTCTCGTATTTTTGATACAAAAGTTCAAATATATGGCTCAGGTAGGACAGACGCTGGTGTACACGCTATTGGACAAACATTTCATTTTGATGCACCAAAACCTGTTGAAAATTTAGAGAAGTTAAGATACTCATTCAATTCACTTTTACCTAACGATATTCATATTAATGCGCTAAAAGAAGTCGATGACAATTTTCATGCTAGATTTGATGTTGTTTCAAAGCTTTATTTATATTCGCTTTCAACTGGTGAATATGACGTTTTTAGTCGAAATTATTCAACTCAATTTATGAGAAAACTAAATATTAAAAAAATAAAAGAAGCATCTAAAATATTCATTGGAAAACATAATTTTCAAAATTTTACATCTAAAGAAGAAGATCATAATGACTTTATTAGAACAATATATGATTTTGAAATAGATGTTGTTGGTAAAACCATTTTATTTTCAATAAGTGGAACTGGTTTTATGAAATATATGGTTAGAATGATTGTCGGAACTCTTATCGAAGTTGGTTTAGGTAAGCTTAACGTTAATGATATTGAAGAATTACTCGATTCAAAAATTAGAAGTATTGTTCCTTATAAAGCACCTCCTCAAGGTTTATATCTAGTTAATGTTGAATACGCTAGTGGTGAAGAAGCCTAATAGAATAATTTATTTTTAAACTAATGAAATATTTATTAGTAAATATCTTTAAGTTAAATCATCGTAGGAAAATAAAAATTGTCTATTGTAAAAGACAATAGTATAATAATCCACGCTTATTAAAGGAGAATTCTTATGGGAAGACATCATGAAGTTAGAGCCGCAGCGATGGCTAGAACCGGAAAAATAAAATCAGCATTATACGCTCGTGCTTCTAGAGAAGCATATTTAGCAGCAAGAACTGGAACCCCAGATCCAAAAACAAATCTTGCATTAAGAGCTGTCTATGAAAAATATCGTGGAAAATCAGTTCCTCGAGATGTTTTTGATAGAGCCATTAAAAAAGCTCAAGGTGGAGACGCTGAAGTATTTATTCCTGGTAGATATGAATTTTTTGGTCCTGCTGGTAGCTATATCATTGTCGATACTCTTTCTGATAATCCAAATCGAGCTTTAGTGGAAGTTAAAACTAATGTTGTCCGTAAAGGCGGACATTTAGGTAGCGTTGCTTTCAATTTTGAAGAAAAAGGTGTTCTAGTATTTAAGGGCACTAATCGTGACGAAGTTGAAGAAGCGTTAATCCTTGGTGATGTCGATGTTCTTAGTGTTGAACAAGATGAAGACCTCATTGTCGTCTATGTTGCACCAAGCGCATTTGCCAAAGCAAAAGAAGTTCTCGCAACTATTGGTGTCACTGAATATGAAGAAGCTGAAATTCAAATGGTCGCTAACGAATATATCGATATGCCAGATGAAGAAACAAAGACACGCTTTGAAGAATTAATAGACGCTCTTGATGAACTTGAAGATGTTCAAAACGTCTACCATAACGTTAATCTATAAATCTTGATAATTAGCGCCCACTCTCTTAAATATTTGGGCGCTTTTTTATTTGTGGAAGATCAAGTGCTTCTAGGGTTATTCTATGGAAGATAGAAAATGTTGACCTATTGGTCTCAATTGGTAATTATATTTCCCTCGCACATTCTATTGTTGGATTTGGAAAAGATTTTCGAAAAATTTGTCGTGATGATTATTTAGGAAAAACGTTAACCAAATTAGAAATAATAAGCAAAAAGTAACAACGAAAAAACATTTTCGCTAATTAAATGAAATTGATTAAAATGCAATTAATAAAAATAGAGGTTAACCCCTATTCTTAATAATTGAATTTATTTTACTAAACTATACGCATCCGAATCGACATATATAGTGCAATCTGGATGTTTTTGAAGTATTGAACAAGGTACATCTTCACTAAGAGGACCATTTAATAAATTTTTAATAGCTACTGCTTTATTTTTACCAGTTGCAATTAAGACAATCTTTTTGGCGTTCATAATTGATTTAAGTCCCATTGTAACTGCTTTAGTTGGCACTTCGGAAATATCATTAAATAATCTAGAATTATCCTTAATTGTCGACTCTGTTAAATCAGTCACGTGAGTTAGTGAGTCAAATGATGTTCCTGGTTCATTAAAGGCGATATGTCCGTCGCTACCTATACCTAGAATTTGTAAATCAATTCCTCCATATGAAGCAATTTCATCGTCATATTGATTCATATAAGTTAGATAATCACCAGTTCCTTTTAAAACGTGTGTATTATCTTTATTAATATCAATTTTGTTGAATAAATTTTCATTCATAAAATATCGATATGATTGATGATGAGTTCCATCTAGACCAATATATTCATCTAAATTGAATGTAACTACATCTTTAAACGAAACCTTTCCTTCTTTATATGCCTTTACCATATTAGCGTACACTCCTAAAGGTGATGTACCTGTTGCTAAGCCTAAAACACTATTAGGCTTTTTTTGAACTTGTTTAATAAATTCATCGGCAATTAATTTTGATAATTCTTCATTATTATCGATAACGACTTTCATGATTACCTCCTTTTTAAGACAATTTTCTTAGTGCCTTTAACTATTGAATCGTTGGGATAGACACCCCTAAGCATTGTTAGTGGGTATACTTGTGTATTTTTTCCAACTATTGTACCAGGATTTAATACTGAACCACACCCTATATCAGCGTGGTCAGCAAGTATTGCACCAATCTTTCTTAAATTCGTCTCATATTCTTTATCGGCATGAATAATAACATTTTTTCCATCACTTTTTAAATTAGAACATATAGAACCTGCTCCTAAATGAACATAATTTCCTAATATAGAATCACCCACATAATTATAATGTGGAACTTGGACATGTTCTAACAAAATACAATTTTTTAATTCAGTTGAATTTCCGATAACACACTTATCTCCAATAATAACATTTCCTCTAAGGTAGGCTCCTGGACGAATTTCAACATCGTTGCCAATAATTACAGGTGGTTCAATCGTAGCAGTCTTAGCAATCTTGACATTTTTTCCAATTAGCACTGAAGGGGCTATTTCTATGTATCCATCTAATCCTTTTTGAATTTGAATTTTAATGATGTCTTTTATAAGTGGAAGAATTTCCCAAGGATAAGTGAATTTAATAAATACTTCTTTTAAAAAAGGAATTGGAATCTCTTCAAATAATTCATTATTTTTAACACACAATTTATTCACAGACATACCCTCTTTTCTTAATGACGTTATAGATTTTTTCAATATATTCATCGCATTCATCTAGACTTGAACATTCCAGCATTATTCGAATCACTGGTTCAGTTCCTGATTGTCTAAGTAATGCTCGACCATTATCACCAATTTGATTATTTATTTTATTAAATTCATCAATAACTTCTTTATCCTCAATGACAGCAATTTTATTAGTGACATGAACATTTTTTATTTTTTGAGGAAGTAGGTGAACATGGTCCACTAATTTGGATAATGTTGTTTTTCTTTCAAGCACTTCTTCAGTTACCATAATAGCTGTTAATATTCCATCTCCAGTTGTCGCATATTTTTTAATGATAATATGTCCTGATTGCTCTCCTCCTAGAGTTAATCCCTCTTGTTGCATTTTTTCATAGACAAATCTATCGCCAACTTTAGTTTGAATAACATTAATTCCAATTTCCTTACATGCTTTGAATAGCCCAGAATTAGACATAATTGTGGTTACTAATGTGTTTTTATCAAGAGCGTTTTCACTTTTAAGTTTGTTAGCAAGTAGATACATGATTTTATCACCGTCAACTTCATTGCCATTTTCATCGACCGCAATACATCTATCTGCATCTCCATCAAAGGCAAACGCTAAATCGAGATTATTTTCTTTAACATATTTACATAAAACATCGATATGAGTGCTACCAGCATTTAAATTAATGTTTAATCCACTAGGATTATTATTGATGACATGTGTTTGGGCTCCTAAAGCATCAAAGACGCTTTTAGCAATCATCCAACTTGCACCATTAGAACAATCTAGACCTATTTTTAAATCTTTTAATGAATGTTTCGCTAGTGAGATAAGATAGCCGATATATCTATTTCGTCCACTTGAATAATCGATAATTACTCCGATATTGTCTCTAGTAGCAAATGGTAAATCTTTTTCTTTTATATCAAATATATCTAGTTTTCCATCAATATAGGCTTCGATCAATAAGGCAATACCATCTTCAAGTTTTTCGCCATCTGTATTTATAATTTTGATTCCATTATCGTAAAAAGGATTGTGACTTGCTGTAATCATAACTCCACAATCAAACGAGTCTTGTCTAGTTATATATGAGACACTTGGAGTAGTGGTTACATGAAGCAAATAGACATCCGCTCCACTGGACGATATACCTGCTGCTAAAGCATATTCGAGCATATATGAACTTCTTCTTGTATCTTTTCCGAGGACAATTCTTGGACGATATCCTTCCTTTTGAAGATTGTATTTCGGATTTGAATAAAACCAGCCGATAAATCGACCTATTTTATAGGCTTGATCGCTTGTGAGTGTTTTGTTAACCTCACCTCTAAATCCATCAGTGCCAAAATATTTTGTCTTCTTAGATTCGCTGACGGGTATATTTATTTTCTTACCACGGTGAACAACTATGTCATCATCAAGTAATTCATCTGTGGTGATTTTAAATAATTTTGATAATTCTAAAATTTTATCAATTTGAGGTAGTGATTCCCCACTTTCCCATTTACTAATTGCTTGTCTAGAAACATTAAGTAATGCCGCTAATTTTTCTTGAGAGACATTATTTGCAATACGTAAATG
>CAVIPP010000053.1:0-8906 GCA_963644615.1 Oscillospiraceae bacterium | reverse complement strand
AAAAAATCCTCCATTTCATTTTACCCGTTTCGGGCAAGATTATGGGGGAAATTTCAACTAAAATGGAGCAGATGGCGGGAATCGAACCCGTGTAGTTAGCTTGGAAGGCTAAAGTTCTACCATTGAACTACATCTGCGTAACTGGCGGACCGTACGAGATTCGAACTCGTGATCTCTTCCGTGACAGGGAAGCATGCAAGGCCACTACACCAACGGTCCTTCCTAGCGCTATAAATAGTAGCACAATGCTAATTTTAAAAAAAGTATCTATTTTATAAATTCTTTAAGTTCAGCTAAAGGCATATAGGCAGATTGTCTTTTAATTATCTCACCATTTTTATATAAGAGTAATGTTGGAATAGTCATAATTCTGAAGCTATGAGCAATATCTACTAACTCATCAACATTAATCTTAACTATTTTTATGCCAGTTTGTTTTGATAGTTCCTCAAGCTCAGGCGCTAGCATTTGGCAAGGTCCACACCAATCAGCATAAAAATCAACTAATACTAAATCTCCCTGTACCTCTTCTTTATATTTTGAAGCATCGTTTAAATGTATAATCATAATCAATCCTCTCTTAAGAAAATATTAAATAAAAAATACCAAAAAGTATAACGATATGCATCGGATAATACATATATGAAAAATAATTGAACCATTTTTTATTGTATCCTCGTTTACCGTTATATAGATAAAGTGGAATAACTGCTAAAAAGCAATACGATTGAATATTAGCGCTAAAAACATCAAAGATAGCGACATCATTAACTTTAATATAAGCGCTTATAAAAATTAATATTCCAGTGATTGCTAAAAATAAACAATTTAGAATGTTAGACAATAATCGAAATTCATCGCTACTTTTAATTATTTCTTCATCATTAATTTCACTTTGTTTTTTAATTAATAATGTTGAAATTGTTCCTGAATAATAAAATCCAAGAGCGAGCAAAAGTGAAAATAAAGAATAACTCGCTCTTAAATAGAATGGAAAAATGTTAACGCTGATAGAATTTGCTTCTTCAATTACCATTACAAAGTAAGATGCTAATAAATAAATAATCGGTAAAACGGATAAATACTTTAATTTGTCATCCCTTTTTAATAAATAGACTAATAGGGCAATTACAATCAAATCCACAAAAGGGGATAAATCTTTATTGATTGATGCATCAAATGCGTAATATATGATTATTTGGGCTAAAGTAATTATTGAAGCAACTATTCCTAATCGAAGAATATATTTTCCAAAATTAGATGTGTGTTTTACTCCCTCAACAATCATGAATATGTATAATGGCATTGCAATTCGACCAATACATCTAAAGATAAAAGCGATGACATAGACCGGATTAGTAAAACTAGCTCCGCCCATAGAATCGATATACATCATTAAAAAGACACCGAGATGGTCAAGAGTCATTGTGATTATAGCGATTATCTTTAGATAGAATTCATCTAATTTTAATAGTTTAGTGTTCATCTTGTAGCAATAACACCTGCCATAATAGTTGTCAGAATCGATATTAAATTATTTGTTATATGTGCACTTAATGAAGAAGCAAAACCAAATTTATGATAAAGGAAGGCAAATGTTAAACCCGAGAATATATATGGGACAATTGCGATTAATTCATCAAAAAATAATGATGTACCAATTGATTCAAAACTGAAATGTATTAGTGCAAAAACAAGAGTTGAAACAATATAGGCTAATGAAATATGAATCCTTCTTAAAAATGAGAATAAACCAACTCGATATGTTAATTCTTCACAGACTGGACCGACAAAACCAAAGATAATTAACGATAGTAGTGGATAGACATTAACTATACTTCTCACACCAGTTTCGTTCTCGTTTATTTGAGGAGTGTAGCCAACCATATTTAAGAAATTGTTGTAGATCAAATTAAAGGCAAATATTGCGACAACTCCAACAATTCCAAATACATATGGTTTCCATTTTAAAATATAAAATGATTTTAATAATTTTTTATATTCACTCCACGTGATGAGACATAGTCCAATAAATAGCATTGAGTAACTCACAAAATTAATTATCGCCGTGCAAACAAGTTTCTCATCTGCACTCTCTGGTCTAAATATAACGACAATAAGAAGTGAGATAACTGTTGCTAAAATTTGAAAACCAACGCTACCAACTACAAAATAAAGTATTTGTCTCCATAATTTCATCATTGGAATATGTTGTGTAGCAAGCGCTTCTTTGTTGTCATTATCATCGCCACAGTGTGGACATTTTATTTCATAATAGTCGTAGGATTGATTACAATATTGACATGTTTTTTTATTTTTCATAATTACAATTATAATTAAACTAAAATAAAAGTATAATAAAAATGCTATGCATACAATTTTAGAAAGAAATGAGACAACCTTATTAAGAGATCGCTCGTCATTTATTGGCATTGTAATGCACGTTACATCAAAACAATTAGTTGAACAATATCTCAAAGAGATAAAAAAAGAATATCCAAAAGCAAAACATTATTGCTATGCTTATAAAATTGATAACGATAAAAAATGTTCAGATGATGGTGAACCATCTAAGACTGCTGGTAGGCCTCTTCTTGAACTTCTTGAACGAAAACAACTCAACGAAGTCCTCTTAGTTGTGGTTCGCTATTTCGGAGGAGTTTTGTTAGGCGCAAGTAGACTAATGTCAACCTATCTCGAATGTGGTGTTCAAACTATTAATGGTGCAGATATCTCAACTATACTCACTAAATATGTCTATCATTTAGAACTTTCATATAGCGATTTTGAGCATTTAAAATATTTATCAAAAAGAGATGCATTTTCCTTTGAAAATGTAACTTATGAGACTAAAATAGGTATCGATGTCAATATTGATGAGGAATATGCTAGTGTGCTAGTCAACGAATTTCCTCATTCATCGATTGAATTATTTGGAAAGAAGAAAATATATCAAAAGGAATATTGAAACTATGATTAGTGCTAAAGAATATGCTCTTAGAAGAGAAAACCTTCTCAACAAAATGTCCGAAGGTTCTATTGCCTTACTTTTTTCAGGTGTTGGTAAAAAACAAAGTGCTGATGAAAATTACCCATTCGAAGTTAATCGTAACTTCTATTATTTGACTGGTATTGATCAAGAAAATTCAATACTTATGCTCGTTAAAAGTGATTCTAGCTCTGAATGTTATCTTTTCATAGACGAGAAAAATGAAAAAATTGAAAAATGGTATGGAATAAAACTTTCAACCACTGAAGCAAGTGAGACAAGTGGAATTCATAATGTCTTACTTCGCTCATCGTTTAATGGAAAACTTGCCACAGCGTTAGATAAAAAACTCCATCACTTTGGAGAAATTAATACTATTTATCTAGACTTAGAAGATGAATTAAAGATTGCAAAAGCGACTTCTACTCATGAATATAAAACATTCTTAGATGCTAATTTCCCAGGCTACACTATTAAAGATATCTATAAAGATGTTGCCTCTTTAAGAATGATTAAATCTAGTGAAGAAATTGCTCTAATTAAAGACGCAATTAGAACAACAGAAGTCGGACTCAATAATGTTCTAAAAGATCTTGCTGTGGGTAGATATGAATATAATCTTAGAAATATTTTTGAATACACTCTTCACGAAGATATGCAATCAGGTATCGCCTTCCCAACAATTGTTGCTTCAGGTAAAAATGGTGTTATTTTACATTATCCACAAGCCAAAGATATTTTAAAAGATAATGAACTTGTCTTAATGGATTGTGGTGCAGCAAAATCTTATTATTGCGCTGATATTTCTAGAACATATCCAATAAATGGTAAATTTAATGAAAAACAAAAATTAATCTATTCCATCGTTTTAGCCTGCAATAAAGCTACTGCAAAATTTATGGCCCCAGGACTAACTCTTGACGAAGTAAAAGAATTCGCCAAACAATTCCTCGCTAAAGAATGCACTAAAGCTGGATTGATTGAAAATGAAAATGAAATTTCGAGAGTCTATTATCATGGTGTCTCTCACCATTTAGGTCTAGACACACACGATGTCGTGGATGATTATAAAAAACCACTTGAACCAGGTAATGTTATTACTTGTGAACCAGGTCTATATTTTAAAGAATACAATATTGGTATTCGTATCGAAGATGATATTTTAATCACTCCAGATGGTAGTGAAACCTTGTCTAAAGATATCATTAAAGAAGTAGACGATATCGAAAGATTTTTGATTAGCAAATAATTTGATTATTTCTTTTTATTAATCGCTTTTAGATGTAGCCCACATCCAATAACACTAATCAGAACTATCGATGAAATAGAGATAGTTACAATTATCAATATTTCATCACTTGTATTAATAGATCTTGATAATGCACTATTTGAAATTGACGCTCTATCAATATAATTCTGGTAGACTTCGTTATCTATATTGTATTTATGAATAATATAGTCATATCTAGCCATCGCTTGTTCACTAATAGTTCCATTTTCATTACTAATTGTGTTTTTTAAAATCGCTTGTTCATCACTAAAAAGTATGTCGTAATAATTGGATTTCACATTATTCCAACTAGTGATACTAGGTTGATTAACTCCATTATCGCAATGCACCTCATTTAAGAAATCTTCTCCAAAATCAGTTAAACTATAATAATAGACTTTAATAGATGAGATGCGTCTATTTCCTGATGAACCATTTATAGAAAAGGTGACGCTATTAATGAAGGATGAATCACTATAAGTCCATGTACCACTTGAATAAGTTCCTATATTCGCGGTTATTTCATTACTACCATCACTTGTGCCAAAACCAAAAACAATCTTTTTTATATTGTTAAGTGTGCTTGTAATGTTTATTTTATTTTGAGCATACACTCTAACCGCACTTCCATTTGTATAATATGTCGGAGCGTTACTACTACTTCCTTTAGAAAATGTCACATTTATGTTTTCATTATCATTAAATGAATACGTAGCACTGAGAGATTGTTCATTTGTGTAACCCTGAGAAGTAGCAATCCAATTAGCAACTCCATTTGATGAAGTATCATCTTTTGAATAAATTGTTAAATCTATTGTGCACGATTTTGTTATTGATTCATAAGTGTAAGATATCGTGACTGTGCTAGTTCCTTCTTTAGAAGAGTCAAAGTTAGTAATAATAAAGCCACTCACAGTTTCATCAGGATAAATAGTTGCATCAGTATAAGAGGCCGTTACAACTATTGATGATTCATCAAGTGCATCATTAACGTATATTTTTTCACCTATGTATTTTGCGCTTATGCTTTTAAGAATTTTTGTTGATGTTTCCTCATTACTAGTGACACTTATGGCGCATGATGCTGATAAATTACCTATATACGCATATATTTCACAACTACCAATTGAGACTCCGCTGATAGTGACTGTCGTTCCACTAGTAGGCGAAACACTAGCGACATTTGTATCTGTTGAATACCAATTTAGCGTTCCACTGATGTTATTTAGCGATGCTGTTAATGATAATGTTTCACTAACTTTAATAGAGACTATAGATTGTGATAGATTTATCGATGAAGTTGTGTCTTCTGTCCCATCATCTTCATAAGGTGTTAGATTAGAGTTACCTTTAAATAATGTGTTGATATATTCTGGGTGATCGACAAATGGATTTCGATTGTTTTGAATATTCGCTAATCGATTATTGACTGTTTTCTCCCACTCACTAACTGGGTCGAGATTATTCCAATAAGTAAATAATTTAATCGAATAATTAGTTAGTCCGTAGTTTGTTGAAGTAGAGCCGCTAAAACAATATTTTCCTTCACTTGTTGTCCAACTCGATACGTCGTAAGTCACAATTGCGTAGAACATTATTCTAGCAAAATCGCCTTTAACAGAGTCGTCTGGTTCAAAGACTGTGCCACTATAACCATAACTAGAATCCGCAGTGCCAAGTTTTGAAAAACCATTTTCAGATTGTTTTGTAACATTTTTAACCATTCCAAATGGGTAATTGCTACGTATACTATTTATTTTTCCATCAGTGGGCACAACAATAACTGGGTCAGCACCTTGATTAGTTTCTGAACCTCCCCACCAACTCTTAGGAATAGAATGTTCTCGATTATATTTATCGCCTTCATCGCTATAATTACCAGCTTGATCTGTTCCAGGCTTAAATGAGGAAATATTCGAATAATAATCGAAAATAGTATTATCATCTTTTAGATAAGCTGTCTTATATGTTGTCCATAAATCTTTGTACGAATTTGAATTTTTAGTCTGTAAACTTTTTAAGGCAGAATATAAAGATGAGGAATTACCAGCTTTATGATAAGTTTCACATTTTGAATAATCGTATGTCGAGTTAGCAAAAATTTCATTAGAGTGTTCATTTATACTAGAAACCACATTAGTTAGATTCAAAACAGGAATGAAAAATAGTGAAAATACGATTAATAATTTTTTAATTACGTGCTTAGAAAACTCTTTTACCATATTCATTCGTTGGATTAATCACTTTATTATAAGAATTGATATATATAATAAACAATAATATTAATCGCTATATTTGAATAAAAAGCAAATATGAGTTTAATAAAAATGAGAATATTTTCTAATTACTATTTATAAAATAGAAATCTTTGTTTTATAATTTTTATGACGAAGGAACTATTATGAATAAATATATACTTGCTATTGATCAAGGCACAACTTCTACTCGTGCTATTATTTTTGATCATGATGGAAAACTTAAATCTTCAGCAGTTCGAGAGCTTGAAAACCTATTCCCACATGAAGGATGGGTTGAAATTGATCCATTAAAGATTTGGATTGGCGCAGTCGATGTTGTTAACGAAGTCCTCATTCGAGCAGACATCACAATGGACAATATCGTTTCAATCGGAGTCACAAACCAACGTGAAACAACTGTCGTTTGGGAAAAAGCAACTGGTAAACCAGTTTATAACGCTGTTGTGTGGCAATCTCGACAATCTGAAAAAATATGCGATAAATTTGAGAAATATAAAGATTTAATCCATAACAAAACAGGATTACTTATTAACCCATATTTTTCCGCTAGTAAGATTAGATTTATTTTAGATAATATACCAAATGGCCAAACTCGTGCTGAAAATGGTGAACTTCTTTTTGGCACTGTTGACACTTGGCTAATATACAAAATGACTCTAGGCAAAAAGCATTTGACTGACGTCACTAACGCAAGTCGAACAATGCTTTATAACATATTTGACCTCAAGTGGGATGATGAACTTTTAAATCTATTTAATATTCCAAAATGCATGCTACCTGAAGTTCTTCCTTCAAGTGCTGACTTTGGAGCAGCGACCTATTTTTCAAAATCAGTTCATATTTATGGAGTTGCAGGTGATCAACACGCCTCACTTTTTGGTCACAACTGTTTTGATAGCGGTGAATCAAAAAATACATACGGAACCGGTTGTTTTATGCTTATGAATACAGGTGAAAAACCAATTCTATCTAAAAACGGATTATTAACGACTATCGCTTGGAAAGTAAATGATAAAGTATGCTATGCTCTTGAAGGTTCTGTCTTCATTGGAGGAGCAGCAGTTCAATGGCTTAGAGATGGCTTAAAAATAATTAAAAGTAGTTCTGATAGCGAGCACGAATCTAAGAAAGTTAAAGATAGTGATGGAATTTATGTTGTTCCAGCTTTCGTTGGACTTGGCACACCATATTGGGATGACGATGTTAGAGGCGCTATCTTTGGAATGACTCGTGCGACAAATAAAAGACACATTATACGCGCTACACTTGAAGGTATTGCTTATCAATCTAAAGATGTTTTCGACATTATGAAAAAAGAGAGTGGTATTAATATCAAATCTCTTCGTGTCGATGGTGGAGCGACCGCTAATGGAATATTAATGCAGTTTCAAAGCGACATCCTTCAAATCCAAATTCAAAAACCAGCTTGTCTGGAGACGACTGCTTTAGGTGTCGCCTATCTAGCAGGTCTTTATAGTGGCTATTGGTCGAACATCGATGAAATTCATTCAAAACACAAATACCAGGCTACGTATAAGCCTAAAATGTCCAAAGCCGAAGCAAAAAGACGTTCAAACGGTTGGAAACTAGCTGTCGAAGCCGCTAGAATATTTAAACCTCGAAAGGATTAATTGATGAATAACTCACCATTAAGTAAAGAACAATTTTGTGCAGTCTATGACTCACTAAGAGTTAACCCTCGTCTTGATAGAGAATTTGTCTACCAAGCATATTTGCTCGCTGTTGATGGTGCTTCCCAATTAATCAATAGTAATGTTCTTGGTAGGGTTGTTCCTCTTAACCCAATTGTTCTAATTTTATATATTGTTAATGATTATGGATTCTACGCTGATAGTCATAATCTTGATCCAAAAAAGATGATAGATGATGATGAAGCCATTCAAAAAATCATTTCCATTTCTTTAGATAAATATTTCACTAACGAGCATCTCTCATTTCAAAATAATAGGAGATTATCGAAATATTCTCCTCAAATATCAACCCTCGCTCTATCTTTAAATTTTGTTCTTGGTATTCTGTCTAGATATAAAAAAAGAGATCCTAAATCAACATTATTAACAGATATTCTTTCTAAAGGATTTTTAATCTCTAAAGCAATAAGTGAACTTATTGTTGATGGTTTTGAAACTGAAGCTTTTTCAACTTGGAGAACTCTTCATGAAACTGAATGTATCTTAATTTTATTAATGAACAATAAAGAGACGACTATAAAAAGTTATCTTCGTCATATGGATTATTCACTCGCTTATCGTGGACTATATGGAAATAAAGAAGAGACCGATAAAATCTTTGAAGAGATTAAATCTGAAATGAAAAAATTAGATTTAAAGAGCAAAGACATGAAAAAATTCATTGAATATGGTTGGCT
>CAVIPP010000052.1:0-9164 GCA_963644615.1 Oscillospiraceae bacterium | reverse complement strand
CGTAGCGTCCATATAATCCTGTATCTCATCGAATAATATTAAAGTTTGATATGGTTCAAATACAAAATGAGGATTTATAAAAGACAATCTAGCAATTATTTTGTTAACATCAAATGTTTGAAAAGCATCCTTATATTCTGGATTTGAAATAAAATTGATTTCGATAAAATTTTTATAAGTCTTGCCAAAATTTCTAATAGAGGTAGTTTTCCCGATTTGTCTAGCACCATAAATAATTAATGGATTTCGATTTGCATCTTTTTTCCAATCTAGCAAATATTGATCAATTTTTCTTTTTAGCATAATTAGTCCTTTTCAACGCTATTATCACATTTTTGTATTAATTCATCAATCTCTAACTGCATTTTTTGTAGTAATTTTTAATATTCTAACTGCATTTTTTGTAAATACTACTGAATTATTGACTGCATTTTTTGTAATCAAGAAATCTATCAGTTCTAGAAGCAATCAGAATTAAGAGGGAACGCTAATTGAGAAATAAATGATGGGAAGATATTAACTGATTATTTACAGCCTTGAGAACAGTATATTTGCAATCTTGGGAACATAGTAAGATATGAATATCTAAATTAACAATTATTGATTAATCAATAAATTTCTTTTGATATTCAGTTTAGCAATGATAAAACATAGTGTTCCAAAAGATGAAAATACTTACTCAAAAATAGGTGTTCTCAAAGTTGCAAATAATCACTATATCTCCTTGTGATATATAAGGAAGTATATAACTGTGGCACAATTTTCGAATATCGTTTTTCTTATGATTGGCACAGTATTAGATTATCGTTAGCAATCGTCGATTCCAGGTCGAGATAGAAGAAAAAAAGATAGAACAATTAACTCTCTTTTAAATCAATGTTCTAAAGTTCGAAGAACTTAAAATTTGGCAAAATCGTGAAACTCAATGCAATTTCTAGTAGTTAAATCTGGCTTATGATGTTATCTTATGAGTGTCAAGAGGGACGGGAGACATAAAAAGACTGTCCTATAGATCGGGCCGGAGATCTAAAACGCCGTCCTATTAGTGGTAGCGCACCTTAAAACGCTTTTTTATTATGACGAATTTATTTAAGGAAAAGGTAAAAGAATAACTATTTGTTGCTACACATGAATTTCACAAATTGTTTAGTAAAAACATAACAATTTCGTCTAATGATTTTGAATTTCAAAAAGATTATTTGCTCAAAGGTATTCGATTATTCAAAACTTATTGATAGGAAGTTTGATAAGGAAATTATTAATTATATTGGCCTTATCCATGAGCTTAAAGGAAGACAAGAACTTTATTTAAAGCAAAGAAAAGATGACTTAGATAAGCTTGTTGAGATATCTAAAATCCAAAGTACTGAGGCCTCTAATGAAATCGAAGGAATCATCACGACTAGTCAAAGACTCAAGCAACTTATGACGGATAAAACAGATCCTAGAAATAGAAGTGAGAAAGAGATTAAGGGGTACTGTTACGCACTTAATATGGTTCATGATAGTTTCGAATATATTCCAATAAAACCTAACATTATTCTCCAATTGCATAAGGAAATGTATAAATTTCTTGATGTTAGGTTTGGTGGGAAGTTTAAAGATTCTCTTAACGAAATAGATGCTCATAATCCTGATGGGAGAAAGTTTATTCTATTTAAACCACTTGAACCTTATGAGACAGTTGACGCTATTGAGGGAATATGTGAAGAATACGAGAAAGCTATAAATAAATACAATATAGACCCATTGATCGTTATTCCAATTTTTATCCATGACTTCCTTTGTATTCACCCTTTTAACGATGGCAATGGAAGAATGTCTAGACTACTTACTACTCTTCTTCTATATAGAAATGGCTACGTCATCGGAAAATACATATCACTTGAAAAGAAAATTCAAATTACAAAAAATGAATACTATGAATCCTTAGAGCAAAGTTCTACAGGGTGGATTGATTCAGATAATGATGACACACCATTTATAAAATATTTATTAAGCACCATTTTAGCGGCTTATAGAGACTTTGAAGAAAGAATCGATCTTGTTGGCGTAAAGATGTCGGCATTAGAAATGGTTGAAAAAGCCGTTAAATCTAAGATTGGGAAATTTAATAAAAGCGATATTTTGGAATTATGCCCTAAGATTGGCAGAGGTTCTGTTGAGCAATCATTAAAAACCCTTTGTGAGAAAGGCGTAATTAAAAAAGAAGGCAAAGGGAGAGCGACATATTACTTTCTAAAATAATGTGATAAAAATGCACATTTCTTTTTGATTTATTTATATTACTATTAAAATAATTATGTCTATAAAGAAAGGCTTATGTATATGAAATTAAAAAATCCTACATTTGAAGAAATTCCACTAAAGAAACCTTCATATAAAAATCTTGAAAAAAATATTGTTAAATTAACTGAGCAATTAAAGAACGCTAAAGATTATAAAGAAGGAATGACTATCATTAAGAAAATGGACAAACTTATGGACCATTTTCAAACTGAATCTACGGTCATAGCCATTAGATATACTTGTAATACAACCGATAAAAAGATTGCTAAAGCACAAGATACATTAGATGAAATGTCTCCTTATATTTCTAATCTAGTTACCAGTTGGAATAAGGTATTAGTTAACGTTCCATTTAGAAAACAAATTGAAGAAAAATGGTCACCATATTATTTTAAATTAATCGAAAATTCGCTTAAAGCTTTCGATGAAAAAATTATCCCTGAATTAATTGAGTGTAATAAACTATCTTCTCAATATGACCGCCTACTTGGTAGTGCTCAAATTGAATTTAGAGGACAAACATATAATCTCCCTCAAATGGGTAAATTCACAACCGATAAAGATCGAGAAACTCGTAAAGAAGCATCAATTAAAGTCGATCAATTCTTTGCTAGTAAGGAACAAGAAATTGGGGATATATATTCTAAACTTGTCACCTTAAGAGATACGATGGCTAAAAAACTTGGCTATAAAAACTTTGTTGAACTTGGTTATCTTAATCTTGGCCGAGTCGACTATAACGCTGAAATGGTAAAAAACTATCGTTCTCAAATTGCTGAATGCGTTGTACCGCTTGCGCAAAAACTATATAAAGCACAAGCTAAACGACTTGGCATCCCATTTAATAAGATGGCGACATTTGATTACAATTTGTCTTTCGTTAGTGGCAATCCTAAACTTGCTGGAGATACTCCTTATTTAATTAAGACCGCCACTAAGATGTATGAAGATATGTCAAAAGAATCTGGCGAATTCTTCCATTTCATGCTCGATCATCATTTACTTGATTTAGAAACTAGAAATGGTAAGCAACCTGGTGGATATATGACATATTTACCAGATTATCATTATCCATTTATCTTCTCTAATTTCAACGGAACTCAAGGAGACGTTAATGTCTTAACTCACGAAGTTGGACACGCATTCCAAGGCTATCTTTCAAGCAATATTAAACCGAGTGATTTTCGTTCCCCAACTCTTGAAAGTTGTGAAATCCATTCAATGAGTATGGAATTTTTTGCTTGGCCATACATGGATGGATTTTTCGGCGAAGATGCTGATAAATACCGTTATCACCATTTGGCGGACGCAATTGAATTTTTACCTTATGGAATCACCATTGATGAATTCCAACATTGGGTATATGAAAACCCAACTGCAACCCACAACGAAAGATGTGCTAAATTCAAAGAAATTGAAAATAAGTACACTCCTCATAAAAAATATATTAAAGAAATGGAATGCTTTGGTCATGGCGCTACTTGGATGAGGCAATCTCATATTTTTGGTAGTCCATTTTATTATATTGACTACACTTTAGCGCAAGTATGTGCCTTTGAATTCCTTGTAGAAATGAGAAAAAACAAAGACAAAGCTTGGAAAAAATATGTCAAACTTTGTAAGTGTGGTGGAAAATATCCGTTCGTGACATTACTTGAAAAAAATCACATCAAAAATCCATTCGTGGAAGGCAATGTTAAGAAGATAATAAAACCACTTATTAAAATCATTAATTCAATTGATGACTCAAAGTTTTAATAAAATATTTGTTTATTGCTTACTAATTAGGTGAGAATTAGAAATTATGAAAAGGAAAACCATTGCCCTTATTGCTCATGATCACAAGAAAAGCGATATGGTAAATTGGGCACTTAACAACAAAGAAACATTAGCCAAATTTGATTTATGTGGTACCGGAACAACTGCTAAATTAGTTTCGGACGCTACAGGATTAGTCGTTAAAAGATATTTATCTGGTCCATTAGGAGGCGACTTAGAGATTGGTGCGAAAATTGCCGAAAAGAAAATTGATATTGTTATATTCTTTTGGGATCCTCTTGAAACACAGCCTCATGATCCAGATGTAAAAGCACTATTACGCATCGCGGTGGTCTATGATATTGCAATTGCCACTAATATTGCGACTGCGAATTATGTTTTGAATTCAAAAATTTTATTCTAGTTAATCTAGAAGCAAATTTAAAAATGCTTTTTTTAATGAAATGTTATTCTTCGTCGATTAGTTCGAAGTTGTCACTTGTCGCACCGCAGATTGGACAGACATAATCTTTTGGTAAGTTTTCTAATTCGACTTCGTAACCACAAACTAAACAACGATATTTGTTAGTCTTTTTTTCTTCCATAATGCACACCTCTAATTTTATGATATTAAAACATTTTGGAAATTGCTAGTTTTGCCATATTCTTTTTTTCAAAAAAAATTGTTATTATATTTATTCAAATAAGTAAAAAAAGTAGAAAGGGACGCAAATGGAAGATTATCGTAGTAAATGTATCGAATTACTTGAATCTAGAGGTGTGACTATCGATGATATTGCTGACTGTGCTAGATTTTTACAAGCAGAATACCATGTAGATTTAAAAAAAGAAGAATTACTCGAATCTGTAATGTCTGTTTTGTCGAAAAGAGAAGTACAACACGCTATTATGACTGGAATTGCGCTTGACATTGCTGCTGAACAAGGAAAATTAGAAGATGAAGACCTGTGTTCAATTTTAAAAAGAGACGAAGGTTTATATGGTGTTGATGAAGTACTTGCTTATGGTATTTGTAATTTGTATGGTTCGATTGCATTAACTAATTTTGGCTTTATCGATAAAAAGAAATATGGAATTATTGCTAAACTTAACGCTGAAGGCAAAAACAGTGGAGTCGTTAATACTTTTATTGACGATATTGTTGGCGCAATAGCCGCTAGTGCAGCAAGCCGATTTGCGCATCGTTGGGTGAAATAGATATGTTTTATTTTGGTGATAGTGGAAAATTAGAAAACAACTTTAACAATCCACTTATGTGGACTGAATTTGCTATATCTTTACTTGCGATATTATTTTTAAATTTTGTCATCTTTAGACTTCTTAAACGTCGAGTTGTTAAAGTCTTTTCGATTTTTATTTCACTTTTTCTAATTGTCGCATTTTTATTCTCAATGACTTATCTTTGGATAATTGTTGTTGCGCTTATGGTTGTAGCTCTCCTTATTTGTTTCAACGTCAATTTAGGTGTTGTAAGACCATTTGTCGCTAATACATTATCATCTAAAATGGATGATACTCTTTCTTTCTTATTTAGAAGAAAAAAGAAAAATAATACCGTAATTAATGAAAAAATATTCGATCGCACCTCTGTCTATGACAAAGTTGAAGCTGCTGTCATGCAATTATCTTCTACAAGAACTGGTGCGTTAATTACTTTTGAAAAAGAAACAAAATTAACTGATTATGCAAAAAATGGAACGATATTAAACGCTCCAGTGACGCCTGAATTACTTGTTACCATTTTCTATCCTGGAACTAGACTCCACGATGGTGCCGTCATTATTCGCCGTGATTTAATATACGCCGCAGCTGTATATTACGATCCAATTACAAGTGGATTAACTGGTAAATATGGTTCTCGTCATAGAGCGGCTCTTGGCATCTCAAAAGCAACAGATTCTATTACTATTGTAGTTAGTGAAGAAACGGGAAGAATTTCTCTTGCTGTTGGTGGAGAACTTATACACGTTTCACCAACTGATTTTAGAAGAGTCTTCGATGAGTATATGTCAAACGAAAAGAAGGAATAAAGAACAATTTTTATTAAATTGACTAGTCATTATGACTAGTTTTTTTAATTATTTGAAGTGATATAAATTTAGCGCCACTTAATTTAAATCTATCAATTAAGACCTTTGATAAATCATTATTTTTTTCAAATAGTGAAGCTTTAACTAGCCCATATACATCATGATTAGCGACATAATGAAATTGTTTAAAATTAGTAATTTCATATTTAACGATATATTTTTGTTTTTCAATGACTATTTTTTGAGAAATAACGCCAAGTTTATAATAGCCAACTCTTCGATAAATTAAAGGAGCGAAATAATATAATTTATGACCATATGTTCCGACATATTTTCCCATTCTTTCTATTATTCCTACTCTCGATTTAGATATAAAAATAAATCCTGTGCACATGTATAGAATTGTGCCTGCTAATAGGATGGAAATTATGATTAGAGCAAATTGCTCATTGGTAAATAAAGTATCTAAGGTCATGACTTAATAATATAGCATAATTGTTTTATTTATATTGTTTTTTATTGTTTGATCTTTGAAATGGCTTTTTTAATTTAGAAACAATAAGCGATTAGGCAAATATTTATAAACAAATATTGCCTGATTTGATATTATTAAGAAGCTGGAAATAAAAAAATGAAAATTACAAGTGCCACAAATAGATTAATAGCCGCCTTATTTGATTTCTTCATCGTTGTGGCTATTTCCTTAATTGCTCTAATTCCTGCAATTATTTCTTTTTTATCTTACATTAATGACCCAGAGCAAGTTATGAATACAGCCGCTTTATTCATTTCCTCGTTTACTAGCGGCGCTCTAATAGTTGTCGTTTTAGTTTTATATTTAATTGTTCTTCCCGTTTTTATTGGTGGACAAACTTTAGGTAAAAGATTTTTCCATATACGTATTGTTAAAACAAATGGAAAACAACTTGATTTTAGAGCAATGTTTACTAGAGAAATGGTTCATATTTTGTTTTTAATTCTCACAATTGGACTTGTTTCTCTTGTTGATTTAATTATTTTGTTATCGTCTAAAAATAAGCAGTCATTTTATGATGTGCTTGCTTCTACATGTGTTATTGATGTTATTTAAAGGAGGAAAATAAATGCCAACACCACATAATAATGCTCAAAAAGGCGAATACGCCAAAGTTGTATTAATGCCAGGAGACCCTAATCGCGCTCAATGGATTGTCGATAATTTTTTACACGATGTTAAATTAATTAATAATGTCCGTGGCATTTTAGCGTTTACAGGATACACCAAAAATAATAAAAGAATCTCTGTTATGGCTAGTGGAATGGGTCAACCATCCATTGGCATTTATTCGAGTGAACTATATAGTGAATACGATGTTGAAACAATTATTCGCGTTGGAACATGCGGTTCATATCAAGAAAATATTAATCTTAAAGATGTATTGGTGTGCGCTGGTAGTTCAACTGATAGTAATTGGATGTCTCAATTTCATTTAAATGGTACTTATAGTGCTCTTGCAAGCTATGATGTTCTTGAGGAAGCGGTTAATGTCTTAAAAAATAAAAATGTTCCATATCATGTTGGAAATATTTTTTCCGCTGATATCTTTTATGATTATGATAAAGAGATTTGGAAAAAATGGGCCGCACTTGGAATAATGGGTGTTGAAATGGAATCATATGCTTTATATGTTGAGGCAGCTTTTCACCATAAAAAAGCATTAACTATCTTAACTGTCACTGATAATTTTGTTAAAGAAGGTAAACTTAGCGCTAGCGAAAGACAAAACGGTCTAAATACAATGATTGAAGTAGCGATTGCTACTGCTGAAAAATTTGCTTAAGATAAATGCTCGTTTTATTTATTTGTTTAGCAGTTCTACTCATTTTAAGTATATTGTTTGTTATCTTTTATCCTAAAATTCATAAAGCACATTTAATCAATAATTATGTTGCTATATACGGAAAGCAAATTTACAAATTAGCGCTTCAACAAGATTATTATTTAATTAATAGACTCTTACTTAAATCTGAGGATGGTATCAGTATTGATATCGATCACTTTTTATGTGGAAATAAATATATTTATGTTATTAAAGATTACTATTTTGATGGCGGATTGTCTGCTAATGAGAATGATAGAGCATGGATTTATTATCACAAAGTTGGTAAGCAAAAAATAAAAGAAAAAATAGATAACCCCTTATTATTAAATGAAAAAAGAGTTAATTTGTTATGTAAAATTACTGGATTAGATCGCTCGCTTATTATTTCTGTAGTGCTTATTAACAATGATTGTCAATTTTCTAAATTTGAAGGTAAATCTAAAAATAATTTTCTTGTAACTAGATCAAATTTTAAAAAATTCATAAAATCGTTTGAAAATAAAAATATTCCTGATTTAAGAGATTCACAATTATCAATCGCCGTTAACGATATCGCTAAATTAAATAATAGAAAGATAAAATAAATATGCCAGAAAATAAATCAATTCATCGACAAGCGTTCCTTTTATATAAAAAGAATATAGGAGCACTTTTACCAATGTGCGCTATTTATGGAACTATTGTTTTACTTTGTTTCATTTTAGCGTATTTCTTTCCTTATACCTTAATTATTAGCGTTCCATTAATAATTATCCCGTTTACTTTTGCTCTTCAATCTAGCAGTATACTGATCAATAACATTAAAGATAGTAAGGATAGACCTATCTCAACATTTTTTAAATCATATTTCACCTATTATAAGTTTTCATTTAAGGGTGGATACCGAACTTTTATTGGCTTAATTAAAGCGATATCTACTTATGCAGTTATCTATTCACTAATTTTAATACCTATTTGTATTGCTGCATATTTTTCAATTGATGAACTTCAAGAAATTGTTAAAAATAACGCTTCGTATTCATATGAACAAATGGAAGCAATTATAAATAACAACAATTTATTAAAATACGGTGCTATATTCGCTAGTGGCGCTGGCTTATTAGCGGGCGCATATTTCTTTATTCATCATCTTTTTGCGCACTCATTAATTTATTCAGCCATATTCCATACTCCAGCCCAAATTTCAATGAAGGAAAATAGTTTT
>CAVIPP010000051.1:4933-9316 GCA_963644615.1 Oscillospiraceae bacterium | reverse complement strand
AGTTCAGTTGTAACTGTAGCTGAATCTGCTTTCTTTTCAAGTTCTGCATTAACTTCATCGGAAGTATATGCGTCTGTAATACCATAGCCTTCAAGAGTTGTTGCGGTATTCGCTTTCTTAGCTAGTTCAGTATTAATATCAGTGATAGCCGAAGCATTGGTATTTGCTTTAGTTAGTGCTGTTTCTGCAGTTTCTTTAGCTTTATCTGCAGTATCAGAAGCTGCTGCTGCTTTTTCGGATGCAGCATTAGCTGTTGAAACTGCATCTGCAGCATTAGTTTCTGCAGTTGTGGCCTTTGTTGTAGCTGTAGCTGCCGAATCTTTCGCTTCATTAGCAGTAGTTTCAACAACATCAACCTTTGTGGAAATCTCAGCAACAGTTTCTTTAGCTTCTGTTGCCGTAGTAGAAGCGGTATCTGCTGCCGTTTTAGCATCAGTTGCTGTTATCGAAACATTACCAAGATTAGTTTCAAGCTTAGTAATATTTGTTGTATTGATTTCAATATTTGTTGTATTAGCGGCAATCTTACCATTAATACTGGTAATATCATCAGCTAAACCTTTAATTTTAACCTGAGAAATTGCCCCATCGGCAATATCTGTATCATCTACTGCTTCAGCACCGCTTAATAGGTAAACACCAGCATCACCAAATTTATACCATTTAGTATTGGCATAAATGAATTCTGTTTCTTTATAAATTACAATATTACCTGTTTCTGGTGTTACTTCAGCTCCATCAATTGTTGGGAGCTCACTACCACCATCTGTAATCTTTGTTGAAGAAATGCCAATAAAGGTAGTTGCTTCACCGCCCCCGCCTCCTCCACCAGAACCTGCATTAATAACAACATTTGCATACACGTCGTCTAATGCCTCAGAAGATGTAATAGGATCAACATTTGCATCGCTTGGTTGAATCTCAATAACAGGAGCTGTAGCTGGTTTATTAACGGTAAGGGTTACTTCATCTGAGTAAACGGTTCCAGCCTCATTATAAACTTTGCAACGGAAAACACTTTGGTCTAGAGAGGTAGGAATTTCTGAAAAGTTGAGATATGGGAAAATGCAAGCAGGTAAATCTTTCCAAGTATCTCCAGTTTTAATCTGCCATTGGAATGAAAGGTTAATACCTTTCGCAGCAAGTTGGAATACTGGTTCTGCTTCAAATGCATTAACGAGTTGTCTAGATGCTACGTTTGTTAATTTGATTTTATTTTGTCTTTCCGCTAAACCGTTATTAGGAACCATGTTTTGAAAAAATGTGCTTGCTTAATATCGTATTTAAGCCAACAAGTCTACATTTTATTTTAGTATGGACACTAATCCTCCTAAGATCTTTCTAGCTATCATATCATGTCATAAAAAAGCTTCTCGTATTAAAATCTTACGAGAAACCTGGCTTCCAACACTTTCTCAATATCCGTATATTGAATACAAGATTTTCGTAGGTAAACCTGCACCTGGGATTTTGCCTTTAGAAGGAGATGATGTAGTTCAATTGGATTGCCCTGACGATTATGATCATCTGCCTCAGAAGATGCTAACAATTTTTAAGCACTCTTATGAGAATTATAACTTTGATTACTTTTTCAAGTGTGATGATGATAACTATCTCGATCTAAGCTTATTTGATTATAAGAAAGATTTGCTTCCATATTCCGGTCTTGGTATAATTAAGTATGGGTTTATCCCTGGTTGTTTTTATATTCATAAACGTGATACTATCAAATACTTCATTGACCATGCTGATGAAGTTCCAGAAACTGGTGCAGAGGATGTTATTTTTGCAGACATGTTTAAGAGTCTTCAAAATGATTTCTCTAATTTTAATTGTCTTGTTAAATGTCGAGATACTGACCGGTTTTATGGTGATGTAATGTTTAATCGATTATTGGATATTCGTAAATCCTTTATAACTACATACTACCAAAGAGCTGATGATAAAATTAATTCAAAGAATAACGAATTAATTGTTAAGTCAATCCATCGCCTTAAAACCGAATATAATTTACCAAAGGACTCTAATTATACAATCGATTGTTGGAAACTACAAAATAAAACCGAATGTAAAGTTACCGATATATTCATGTATTCTGATGCGAATGTTTGGTGGACACGAGCATTCGCTGGATTTGGATCAGTTACTAATAAAGATGGTGAAATTACCTTTACTATCGATCATGATTTCGATGATGCGGTAAACACATTAAAGGATGAAGTATTTAGGAAATATGAACAGGATGGGGTATATGAATCCGAAAATTTCGTCCTTATTAAAGTTAACAAACCTTTAGATACGATTAATCAACTTTGGATTAAGAACGAATTTGCTAAAGATATTACTATGGTTGGCCCTTCTTGGGAAGGTGCAGCTAAATTAGGATATTACCGAGTTGATAAAGCGCCTGTTGGTACTGGAGCTTTTGAAATTATTGATCTGAATTCTTTTAATGTTATCTGGGATAACTATGCAATTGAGAAGTTTTATTACAATGAAGAAAATCGAACTGCAGTAGTTTGTCCATTTAGTTCAGATATTGATAAATTAAAAGGTCTTGAATTGGAGTATTCGGATAAAGACACCGTTGCATTATTTTATGATGATTATACTGAAGCACTTAATTTAGAAAGCACTGTTTACCTTCCATATTCCTTTATCGCTACAATTCTAATTTACTTAGATCATGGTTATAAGGTTAAACTTTATAGTCATCAGACTATTGAAGAAGAAACAAGCTTAAAGGATAAAGTAAACTTTGAAATTATCGATGCTAATACAGTATTAGTTCCTCCAACAAATATTCTACAAACTTCTAAAACATTTGATATATTGTTTAAGCTTGCTTGTGTTTGCTCGGATGTTAATCAAGTATTTGTTTCGCCTGGTATTGTTGCAAATCAGTCGAACAGTTTACCATTTGGATTTACTAAATCATTGTCATATATTAATTTCCGAACAGTTGATGATGTAGTTAAGAATAGTATTGTCCAACTTAAACAAGCATTTGCTTCCTTAGTTGCAATCCAGATTAATGAAGCTTCCGATGATGTGTTTATTAAAAACTTCATCGTTCCATTTATTCAAGAACATATGAAGGATATCAAAGATATCAATTTTGAAATCCCTGTATGGTCTCAACACTTCCTTACGCGTTTGAATAAACATATCGATGTAGTAGATAAACTTATTAAGATTTATCCAATTATGGAAATTGCTCAATCACGATTTGACTTGCTTGAAAACTTTGATAAGATTTCATACGGGTCATACATTGGACAATATTATTTGATCTGAAGCCTGGATTACGCTTTATTTGAAAAAGTTCCACCAACTCCCTTAAATAGGAGGCGATGGAACTTTTTCCTATGAGCAAATTTTTATCAGCAGTAATTTGGGCAGTTAAGAATTGGTATACAATTTATGAAAAGACTCTTCGAGTCATCGGAGATCTTAAAGTATTCAAGACACCGTTCTTTATTCAGTATTGCCCTGAAGAATATGATTATAAAGTTCGTGGCGAATCTATTTTAGAACTTCGTAAAGTAATTAAACCAGGCGATATTGTTCTACGTAGCTACGATCATTATTTGGACTCATTTCTAATTCCTGGTAAGTATTCACATTCTGGTGTTTATATTGGTGATGATACTATTGTCCATGCTGTTGCAGAAGGAGTTAAGAAGATTAACATTATCGATTTCTGCCAAGCTGATGCAGTTCTAGTTCTTCGTCCTAAGATGGGCCAAGAAGATGCAATTGAACGAGTTATTGCAGCTATCGGGAAGGCATACGATTTCAAATTTAAGACTGACGATGATTCAGAATTCTATTGCCATGAATTAAGTGCAATGGCTTATAAAGATAAGTTTGAAATTAAATCAGTAACACCTACATTCGTAGGTAAAGAGCTCAAGTTTCTACGTCCTAAGTATTTAGCTGAGTCATTTATTGATAACGAAAATTTCACAAAAGTATGTGAAATAGATCCAAATTGAACCCGTTTCAATCTACATTTTAATACTAGGTAAGGTTAAAATCTTACCTATCTCAACATTTTAATGTACAATTTTTTCGGCCTTAAAGGTAATACAAGAGAAGATATAGTTATTTCAACCGACATCGCAGATTTTAATAAAGCGGTGAGTAAATATTTCGGCTTTGAAGAATTTGATAATGTTGAGTTGACACCTCATCTCAAACCGGTATTACTAGACAACGATAGATTTATCGAATTTTGTAATTACATTGAATACACTCCAGCGGTTGCTATTCAATTAATGGTTATTGCCCGTTATGATGTTTTGTTTGAACCGCGGGTTATTTCTCGGCTTAAACAATTGGTTCTAAAGTATAACTTAGAACCAACCGGCGTGATGAAAT
>CAVIPP010000051.1:2418-4837 GCA_963644615.1 Oscillospiraceae bacterium | reverse complement strand
ATAATTGTCAAAAACTAGATTTGTTCTTCAGATATGGAAGACAAGGTTCTTTTTCTATGTAAGAAAATTTATTCTTACCTTAATAACAAACGGGTGCATAATACTTCTGGGTACTACCCAAAGTCTATTAAGAATTGGGACAAAGTTGTCCAGAAAGAAGACTGGCCTTATATTGAAAAATTTGCACATTTAATTCTTAATAACCCAGATGCTCATATTTCTTACCAAACATTTATCGATGCTATTTCTGCATTTACAGGTAATAAATGGATTGATGTGAAGTTATTAAGTTCTCCTAAGGGCTTAGCCATTTATAAATCATACCTTAAAGAAAATCAATCATCTCTAGACCCTGATCGAATTAAACGTGTCCTTATTGCTAATACAAAGTTTGTAATTAGACAATGTAAGGATAAAGGATATAAAGAATTCTGGGATTACTTTTATTCTAACAAAGACCTTTATCCAACTATTCTAGAACACCTCGAAAACGGTTCTATATCAGAACAATTTCTTACACTGATTCCGAATATTGAAAAACGTTTATACGCCTTCCCGCCTGACGTATTTCATGATTACTTTAAGGATAGAGTAGAAGCAATTCCACTTAATCGTTCTCTCCTTATTAAGAGAAGTGAATGGATAGCAGCATTTGCTGAAAACTTTGAAAGAATATTCGAGGAGAAGCTTAGCTAAGTTTTATAAGCAATGAAACTTAAAGTTTTTTCAATCTCAGATTTTGAACTAGTTCTTAAAGGACTACTTAGAATCACAACTGGAACCATGTTAGTGGTCAATAATAATGGCACTAAAATATCTGCAAATTCGGATTCAAAAATTCGTGCCTTTATTAATACTGAATCACTTAAACTTATCTCTGATAATGATGCTGATGAAGTTGAGCTTTGTTTTGAAAACCTAGCAATGCTTTTGAAAGCAATCATGTTTATTAAAGAAATCGGTGGTAACACGGATACGACAGAATTTGAATGCGATGGAGTTTTCTTAAAATACTCAGGTAAAGGATCCATTAAGCTTAAACTAGATAAACGTGAACGGGTTGAACAATTTCTAACAACACCGATTAAAGCAGAACTTAAGAATTTGTTTGCATTTGAATTAACAGATGCTTCAATTAAACAAATTCTAAAGTATTCACAATTTAATACCAATTATGATGTTAAGCTTTATTTCTACTTAGGTAAAGACCAAACATTAATGGTTGATATCGATGATAAGAAAGAAATGGCTGGACGGCTTTCAAAAGTATCTATTCCAGTTACAAAGAAATATAAAGGTATTCTTGATAAACCGTTTATTCTTTGTTTAGAGGATATTCAGAAGTTTAATATCTTTGATCAAGAGAAAATTCAATGTTGCTTAACTGATAAATGTCTTAAGATTGCAACTGAAGTATCTGGATCTGAAATCGATAGCAATATGGTTGCTATTGTTCGAATTCTAACTTGCTAAGAAAGGAATTATTGAAATGGCTAAAGAATCGCAAAAGAAAAATCAAATCTTTACAAAGTCGTATGTTATTAAACGACTAATCGAAAACAAGTTCTATGTAACCCATGTTGTTGATTCATATCCTAAAAACGATTCACGTTACTGGACAATACTTGTAAATCCGGGTAAACAGGATATTATTCTAACATGTATTCGTAATAAACATGCCGTTCAATTCCGGGTCTATGCTAAGAATGACGTGAATATGTTAATCGAAACAAAATCTTTGAAAGTATTAATTAATGCTTTGTATAATTTAAATGGAAACCCAAATGAACAACGGCAACCAATCCTCTAAGGTATCAGAATTCATTCAAACCATTATTGATGAGTTTGAAAAGAATGAAGATTTTAAGAAACTACCCGAACAAGACAAGTATGATCTAGTCGAGCAAGCATTACTTTACTATGGTATGAATGAGAATATTCGCGGATTAGCTGCACTAGCTATGAATCTCCTCGATGAAGACGTAACTTTCAAAGCTTATAAAACTCCTGAAAAGAAGAAAGAGATTAAGCGAGCTTTGATCGAAGCGGTTAAATCTATTAAATGGGATGATGAAAAGAAAGTTCTTGTTCGTATGGCAGAAACCGTTTCATTAGCGAATAAGTTCTTTGAAATTATTCCAAATAAGCAGATTAAGTATATTCTCCTTGGGAAGGCTCAAGCGTAGTAATTGCCTTAGCATATACAACAGAAGAACCTGGATCTTTCGATCCAGGTTCCTTTGTTAACAATTATATGGAACACAACTAGTTGGGTTGGTTAATTTTCCATCCACCATACCCAGTTTTTGAAATTAGATTTTTTAATTTTGTCGAGAGGAATTTTTCCCATACCGAATAGCATTTTTGCTCCACCCGTCCCAGGCATTCGGATTGCGGTCATACGATCAACTGGAGAAGG
>CAVIPP010000051.1:0-1761 GCA_963644615.1 Oscillospiraceae bacterium | reverse complement strand
GAAAATCCATAAAATCTCTGATTATAATTAGAAGGTATTCTAGTGAACGTCAGGATCGTCCAGGATAGCGGTTTATAATTAGACCTGATAATTTATATTCCTTATTTTTTATCCGCTTCTTATTTCATCCTAGCGGCGGATATTCAAAATCTTACGCTCAGGAGCAGAGACTACTCAACACATTCTCACGCATTTCGTTTTGTTTACCTACTGGTACCATTATCTTAGTCAGACCTATCTCTGCATTAATTTGATAGAACCTTTTATATAGGTTGCAACGCGAATGAAAGTGCTTAAGCGAGAACATTTGATTATGTGAGAAGTCGTATAAGTTTCCAAACTCTTCCTCGCCGTCAGGTTTAACCTTACGTAAGATACGACCTAAGTTCTGAATAATCTTTGTAAGAGCTTTCCCATGTGAACATAGGATAAGATTATTCAAGTTCTTAATCGAGACACCAGTTCCGAAACAACTTGCAACAGCAATGATAATATACTTCTTACCATCTTGCAAATCTACTAACTTTGACAAGGTTAATCGATCATCTAACTTAGTAGCGCCAGTAATTAAGAACTTGTTCTCGAGTTTACAATTATCAAACAAATACTGTGCATGGTCAATATGGTCTACTAATATAACGGTATTGCCTTCCAAGTTCTCAGCAAAGTTTAATATGTAATTGTTACAGAAGTTATGAGATTCAATGTATTGATATTCCGCTCGATACATTTGTGTAGAATCTAATACATCATTACTATGCTTATCTAAAACAATATTACCACTACGTCGCCATGGTATTTCAGAAGCTGTTCTGATACTATGTTCGAATTGGATAGATTTGATTTTAATCTTTGCAATCTGGTTACGATCTTGCAAAGTCTTAATATGTTCAGTAAAGATAACTGGCCCAAGAGTTCCGATAATATTCCAACGTTTCGATTTCTCATCAGGGACAGTCCCAGTACACCCGATTGCGTATGGGCAATCTAACTTAGAAAGGAAGTTTCCTAACCAGCTACCACTTTCTCCGATCGTATGACATTCGTCTACAATAACGGCTTTGAACTTACCTTTCGAAATAAGTTCAATATCCTTTCTTTTTACCTTATCAGTTTTGTCCTTAGACTTAGAAACAAGAAATTGGTAATTAGTAATTACTACTTTGGCATTCAGGTCAAGCTTTGGATTCTTCGTCGAATACATGGCAATACCTTTGAAACCATATTCGATAGTCCATTCTTTATAAAATTGTGATACGAGCTGAATACGTGGAACTATGATAAGCGTCCGTTCTGAGAACTCTTTAATATTAGAGCAGATACCATAGAGAATAAGGGATTTACCAGACGAAGTCGGAGAAGATAAAACACCTCTACCATATTTCAAAACTTGATTGATAGCACGTTCTTGGTAATCACGATACTTAAATTCTGCATTTGGTTGAATAAGTGCTTTGTCATTTATTTTAGAGCACTTAGGCAGAATCATTTCTTTAACTTCATCATCAACATGGACAGTATACCCATTCGCTTTAATCCATTTAATGATTTCTAAAGTTAAACCCTTCTTAATCGAGAATGCTGGGGAAATACATGAATAAATTCCAGTTCCATCAATATTATAAGAGACTGCATAATTTCCAAAAACCCGTTTCTGATAAGAGAAAGCAAGTTTAAGTTCTTCTAATAAGTCAGGATTATCAGATTTAATCTGGACTCTGCTCTTATTCAAATACTCAAATGTGAAATCAGTTTCCACTT
>CAVIPP010000050.1:0-9459 GCA_963644615.1 Oscillospiraceae bacterium | reverse complement strand
TCATAAACTTCATTAAATATTTGATTATAATTTTGCATTAAAGGATTGTTCTCGAGTTTTTCTTTATAAAATTGATAGAGTTCTTTCTCTTTAAAATATATCTCATCATCATTTATGTGTTTTGTCATTTCTTTTTCGTGATATTTCATATTTAAATCAAGTGAATTAATTTCTTCATTTTTATTAATGAGATTTCTAATTCTAAAAAACTCTTTAACAATAGTTTCATCATAAAGAATATCTTTAACTTCTTTTAATAATGTATCTATTTCATTCATTAACTAATTCACCAATTAAAGAATAGACGTGAGATTCGATAATTTTTACGTCGACGATTTTTCCAATTAATGACTCATCGCCTTTAAAATGAATGAGTTTATAATTTGGAGTATATCCCGAAAGCATATTTGGATCTTTTTCAGATAAGCCTTCAACCAAAACAGGATAGACTTTTCCAACCATGTTTTCACTAGATTTAGAAACACTAACTTCAAGAGCTTTAACAAGTTCCTTAAATCTTTTAGATTTTTCTTCACTTGTGACATTATCTTTGATAAGCGCTGCAGGAGTATTTTTTCGAGGCGAATAGATAAAGGTGAAGGCTGAATCATATTTAACATAATTCACCATATCAATCGTTTCTAAAAATTGCTCGTATGTTTCGTTTGGAAAACCGACAATAATGTCAGTAGAAATGGCGACATTAGGTATTTTCTCACGAATGAGGTCCACCAAGGCTTTATAAGAAGATTTTGTATAACGACGATTCATTAATTTGAGTACTTCATCACTGCCTGATTGAACGGGGAGATGAATGTACTTCATGATGTTGTCATGCTTAGCAATAACATCAATCATATCGCTAGAAAAATCCCATGGATGAGATGTTAAAAACCTGACTCGAGGTATCCCTATATCTGCAACTTTGTCTAAAAGAAGAGAGAAAGAAGTACCATCTTTAAAATCTTTTCCATACGCATTAACGTTTTGACCAAGCAAAGTAATTTCTTGATAACCACTATCTTTAAGATCTTGGCATTCTTTTAAAATATCATCAAGTTTACGAGAACGTTCTTTGCCTCTTGTGTAAGGAACAATGCAATACGTACAAAACTTATCGCAACCATAAGAGATATTTACAAACGCTTTAAAATTAGAAATTCTCACTGAAGGAACATTTTCTTTTATATCCCCAGGTAATGATTTGACATCGACTAAACGAATATGTTTTGTAATAACTTCATTTAATAAATCAAGAAGTGAAAAAATATTATGTGTCCCAAACACTAAATCGACATGTTTATATTTATCGATAATAGTTTCAATAATATGTTTTTGTTGAACCATACATCCACATAAACAAATAATTGTGCCAGGTCTTTCTTTTTTAATTATTTTAAGGTTTCCAATTTGACCGAAAACTTTATCTTCAGCGTTTTCTCTAACTGCGCAAGTGTTTAAAACAATTACATCTGCACTAAGTAAATTATCAGCCTTTTTTAAACCAGCTTTTGAAAGTAGACCAGCCATATTTTCTTCATCACGATAATTAGCCTGGCAGCCATATGTGTGGATGAAAAAAGTTTTATTTTTAGCGAATTGCTTTAATTTAAAAGGAATAGAAACTTCGTCATAATTAAAATTAAAGGATATATTTCTTTTTCTTTCTAGCGATGCATCAGGTAATGATTTATATAAAGGTTTATTGGCCATTATTTGTCTCCAACAATTTTAATTAAAAATATGTCTTTAGCTTTTTTAGATATTTCATCAATATCTATGACGACAGCGTTAATCATCATTTGGTCATTATCATCTAAAGTGAATCTTTCATTATTACCAAACAAAGTTTTATTGATAACACTATTCCTCTCAAAACCTAAAACGCCATTATAGGCTCCACACATACCGACATCACTGACAAATGCAGTTCCATTTTCTAATATTTTAGCGTCATTAGTCTGCACATGAGTGTGAGTACCAACTATAGCACTGATAAGTCCATCAAAGGCATAACCTAATGACATCTTTTCTCCTGTTGATTCAGCATGAAAATCGACAATATGAATGTAGTCTTCATCCTTATTTGAATCAATGAGTTCTTTAAGTGAATAATAAGGATTCGAAACTTCTTCCTTCATAAAGGCAGTTCCAAGCAAATTAGTAACTCTAACTTTAGTACCATTGACGTCAAATAAGAGTGAACCACTACCACCAAAACCATTTGTTAAATTAAGCGGTCTAACTAGACAAGTAGCTTCATCAATATATGACAAAATATTATCTTTAGAAAGGTAGTGGTTACCGAGTGTAATAGCGTCAACTCCGGCATCAATTAGTTCGTTATAATGCTTTTCGATTAACCCTTTTCCGTGAGTCGCGTTTTCACCATTTGCGATAACAAAATCAATCTGATATTTATCAGTTAATTTAGGAAGATATTCCTTGATGGCTTGTCTTCCGAGTTTTCCCACTACATCGCCAAAAAACAATATTCTCATATATAAAGATTATTTTGCTGTTTCTATTGCACGATATTCTCTAATGACTGATACCTTAATTTGACCAGGATAAGTCATTTCGTTTTCGATTCTTTCTTTGATGTCTCGAGCGAGTTTAAATGCTGAAAGATCATCAATCTTATCAGGCATTACCATGACACGAACTTCACGTCCGCTTTGCATAGCGTAACATTGATAGACACCATCGTAAGATTTACAAATTGTTTCAAGTTGTTCAATACGCTTGATGTAATTTTCAAGAGTTTCTGAACGCGCACCTGGACGAGCAGCGCTGAGCGTATCAGCGGCTTGTACTAAATGAGAAATAACAAATTTAGCCTCTTTATCTCCATGGTGAGATTCGATTGCATCGATAACGACTTCAGGTTCACCAAATTTTTTAGCAAGACGGGCACCGAGTTCGACGTGGCTTCCATCTTGTTCAAAGTCGACAGCTTTACCAATATCGTGAAGTAAACCAGCCCTCTTAGCGAGGTTTTGATCTAGTCCAAGTTCAGCAGCCATAATACCTGCTAAATAGGCGACTTCCATTGAGTGATCATAAGCATTTTGGCCATATGATGTACGGAATTTTAATCGACCGACATACATGAGCAATTCACGATTAATTTTTGGAAGACCGAGTTTAAAGGCTGCTTCTTCACCGGCTTTTTGAATTTGAGTATCCATTTCAGCTTGGACTTTAGCAGTTACTTCTTCGATACGTCCTGGTTGAATTCTACCATCTTTAATTAAAATATCGAGAGTTCTAGTAGCGATTTCCCTTCGAATTGGATTAAAGCAACTGACAGTGATAACTTCAGGGGTGTCATCAATGATAAGATCCACGCCAAGAAGTTGTTCTAGTGAACGGATATTACGACCTTCTCGACCAATAATACGTCCCTTCATTTCATCATTTGGAAGAGCAACAACAGAGACAGTTCTCTCAGATACTTCTTCTTGAGAAAATTTAGATATGGCAAGGCTGAGGATTTCTTTTGCGTGTTCTTCAGCTTTTTCTTCAGCCTCATCTTCTTTGTTTTTGATAAAAGCTGCGATTTCTTTTGATAATTTAGATTCAACTCTCGCAAATATTTCTTTACGAGCATCAGCGACAGAAAGTTGAGCAACTTTTTGAAGTTCTTCGATAATAGAATCAATTTTTTCTTGAAGTTGAGCTTCTTTTTTATCACAATCTTTTAACCTACGAGTGAGGTTTTCTTTTTGAGCTTCCAAAGATTGCTCTTTTGAAATCAAAGCAGTGTCTCGACGATCAATATTTGCTTCTCGTTGATTGAGTTTGTTTTCAAGTTGAGCGTACTCTTGTTTTCTTTCGCGAATTTCTTTTTCCGCATCTTGTTTCATTTCAGAAACTGTTTGTTTTGCATCAATTTGTGCATTTTTTCGAATTTGTTCGGCTTTTATTTCAGCGTCACGGAGGAGATTGTTTGATTTCTTTTCAAGATTCTTTCCACGAATTTTTGGAAGAAAATATAAAACAAACAACGCCCCGAGAGCGACCACTAAAAGCACAATAACAATAATTAGTGCTATAAGCATGTTTTTCTTCTCCTTTTTGTTTATTGATAAGTAGTAGATATCTACAAAGTAGATAAACACTATAAAAATTAGTTATTACCCCTAAAGATATCAAAAAAATTGATAAATCTTCAATATATACTTACAGGACAAGCCTGAATTAATAGAAATTAATCTATGGTAATAAGTACCTTTGAAAGATACGTTTAAATTATAGCAACAAAAAGGTATGCTTTAAAACATAATTTTTAAAAAGTCGGGAATTTCACCCGACTAGATTATTAACTTAGTTAACTACGCCTGTTTTAATTTTGTTAGAAAGTTCATCCATGAAATCTTGATGATCTTCTAAATAGCGTTTAGCGGCTTCTTTACCATTAGCGAATCTCTCGCCATTATATTCAAGCCATGAACCACTCTTTTTAAGTAGACCAAGTTCAACACCTAAATCGAGAATTTCACTTGTTTTAGAAATACCTTTTCCATAAATTATATCGATTTGACAATTTTTAAATGGAGGTGCAACTTTGTTTTTAACAACTTTGACGTTGACAGTATTACCAATTATAGTAGATCCATCTTTGAGCGCTTCAGCGCGACGAATATCAATACGTACAGATGCGTAAAATTTTAAGGCGCGGCCACCGGTTGTAGTTTCTGGATTGCCATAAATGACACCAACCTTTTCACGAAGTTGGTTAATGAAAATAACTGTGCATTCGTTGTTGTTAAGGATACCAGCGAGTTTTCTCATCGCTTTTGACATAAGTCTAGCTTGTAGACCGACTTGATTATCACTCATGACACCATCGAGTTCGGCTTGTGGAACAAGAGCGGCGACAGAATCAACGACGATGATGTCAATTGCTCCACTATTAGCAAGCATTTCAACAATTTCAAGCGCTTGCTCACCGCTGTCAGGTTGAGAGAGGATAAGTTCATCGATGTTGACACCTAAATTTCGTGCATAAAGTGGATCAATAGAATGTTCAGCATCAACAAAAGCGGCTCTACCACCTTTCTTTTGAGCTTCTGCAATTGCGGATAAAGCTAAAGTTGTTTTACCAGATGATTCTGGTCCATAAATCTCAATGATACGACCTTTAGGATAGCCACCGACACCAAGAATATTGTCAATAAGTAGTGACCCAGATGGTATGACATCAACACTGACTGTTGGTCTATCACCAAGTTTCATAATGGAGCCTTTACCGAATTCTTTTTCAATTGCTTTTAAAGCTTCGTTAAGGGCGTCTTCTTGTTTTTTGGAATCAATTTTTTTGTTCATTTTTATTTTTCCTTCCTACTATCTTTATAGGGGTCAAGCAATAAAAAACTATTCACTTTTTTTAAAAAATTTTTATTTATTCAATGTACTTATAAGACAATTAACCATTTCTGCTACGCAGGCTTGTCTAATCTCATTGCGCTTGCCGGAAAAATTAAATTCGTAAACTTTTGTCTTTTCTTTACTAGAAACACCAATATAAACTCTACCGACAGGTTTGTTATCACTTTCGACAGTTGGACCGGCATTACCAGTCACTGAAACACATAAATCAACATTTAAGACAACTCGGCCTTTACTCGCCATTTCAAAAGCCGTTTCGTAGCTAACTACACCAAACTTATCAATAACATTTTTATTAACATTAGCGAGTCTAACTTTCTCTTCAATTTGGTAGGTAATAATAGAGCCTTTATAAACTTTTGAAGCGCCGGGAACACTAGTGATTTCACTAGCAAATAGTCCACCAGTAATCGATTCAATAGAACCAACTGTTAAATGTTTCTCTTTTAATAAGGAAATTAATTGTTCCATTTTTATTTAGACTCTTTTAAAACACTACGATTTTGATAAACATAGATAATGCCGGAAATAAGTGACATTAGAGTTGCTATATAAAATAAAATATTAGATATATGAAGCGGTTCAGGAATTGAACTGGAAAAATACACAAAAGGCCAATCATTTAGTAATAAAGCTGGGATAGCAACCATTTGTAAAACAGTTTTTGCTTTTCCAAATATATTGGCAGCAATGACAACATTTTTTTGAACAGCAATAAGACGTAGAACATCAACAATTAAGTCTCGAGCAATCATAATAATGACACAGAACGCTAAAAGAGAAAGACTAAGAGTATCTCTAGCGTGCGATGGAGCGTAGGCTTGAGGAACAAGTAAAAAAATCATTGTTCCATCAATAAGAAGTTTATCGGCGATTGGATCGAGAAATTTTCCTAAATCTGTGACTTGATTATTTTTACGTGCTAAATATCCATCTAAGAAATCGGTGAAAGACGCAACAAGAAAAATAATACAACATATAAAATAAACAACATTAATATGAGCATCACCAATAACTAAATCAGGAATAGATAGATTTGGGATAAGTGCTAAAGCGAATAATCCAATTAGCATCACGCATATTAAGACTATTCTAGAAACAGTTATTTTTGTTGGTGTATTCATTTTCTTCCTTTCTTTTTGAGTTCCGACCCTATAAGCCATGTTTTGTCTAGGATAATAATTTATCTACACTTTCGTGTGCTAGGATTGATTCGTTTCTCTTTCCTAACCTCCCCTACCAAATTTGGGTTTCTCGCTTGTGGGGTTTACCCGTTCCATCTCAATATTTCTATTAAGCTCGTCTCTGTGGCACTTTCAGGAACATCGTCATGACAATTTTTAGACTAGTTCCGCCGTTATATGCTCCCATATACCTAGCGTTATTTTTTCCGCTAGCGCAATCACTACCATCATCACAGATGGTGCGAGCATGGACTTTCCTCTTCTAATGAAGCAATTATCCGGGTCGGAGTTAATTTAGATTTTAGAAGGATCTACACCCTTCTTATATAGAGCGTTTTCTAATTTTGTAATGTAATTGAGCAATTCAACATTTTCTTTCGAAACAACTACATCATCTTTTATATTAGAAAGTCTACTTTTTAATCTGGCTATTTCAATTTCGTTCTCTTTGTTAGTCTTCTTTAATTCTCGGAGTTCGTTTTCGAGTTTATGAATATAATCAGATGCTTCGATTTTGAAATTTTCATAATAGCGAAGGTCAGAAATTACTAAGTCAAAAGTCTCATCTACTTGTAAAGGGTCATATCCTTTAACATTAGGAGTGAATTCATAATTTAGTAAACTAACAGATGTAAAATTTAATTTTTTAGCCATCGATAAACATTATAAAAAGAATGTCTTTAGAATACAAATATAATGATGCTTATGGATGCTATTTGTAGCTATTATAATGGATAGAATATTTTGGAACGTTCTAAAGCTTAATTTGTTGTTCAATTTTATTGTTTGAAGAAATTATAAAATCACTAATTTGAGAACGCTACAAATCTTATTAATAGAAGACTAACAAAATATCTTAAAAAGGGAAAAGAGAATAGTGTCATTGACGTTTGGGTTAATACTAATGTTAACTGATTTAGAAGAGATTCATTATTGCCATTATCTATAATAAGTGATTTTTTATTACAATCGTCTATCTCAAAAAGAGAATATATTATTAGCACCACTATGCTATAATGTTTGGCGGTTATGAAAGAACTACGTAAAAGATTAGCGAATCACAAAGTGCTATGTTTTTTAGATTTAGAAGGCACTCAATTTTCCCATGAAATGATTGCAATAGGCGCTATAAAAGTCGAAATTAGAAAAGATTTATCAATTAAAAAAATCCATAAGGGCTATTATTCACTAGTATTACCAAAAAATAAGATTGGTGGAATAGTTACTGACTTAACTGGAATAAAAGAAGAAGACATTAGAAAAAATGGGAAAAGACTGAGAAGTGTGATTTCTGAACTTAAGAAATATCTAGGTCGAGAATTTTCAAAAACAGTTTTTATAACATTTGGAAATCACGATTTAAGAATTCTTGCTCAATCTTTAGCATATAATCTTGATGCACCAAAAGAAGATATTCACATAATGATTAAACATAATTTTGATTTTGCTGAATGGATAAGTGGATATGTTAAAGACGAAAATAGCAATACGTATTCATTAACAAATTTATTAAAGGTCTTTAATGTTAATTTTGTCGGCAAACAGCATGACGCTTTAGCGGACACACTTAACCTCGTTTATTTATATCAAGAAGTACTTAGAAGGAAAGACATTCTAGAGGAAGAATATCGCAAAGTATTAGTAAAATATCGACATTTACCTGCTCCACTTCATGAAATGATAATGACTCTTGTGATAGATAAAAAAGATATAACACCTCAATTATTTGATGAATTAATTAAGAAAGCGATTGAATAATGATTAGTTATCCTAATGGCAAAAAAACTAATATTAAAAAAACCACAAATGCAAATCAAAATAAAAAGCAAGTGAGTTCTAAATTGCATCTTTCAGCAATGAATCGAGGGATGAATTTAGAAGAAGACATCAATCTTTCAAACCAATATTATCTAGATAAAGATATGTGTTTGATTACAAAAAGACCCACTCCAATAAATGTTGTCAAAGTCGATTATTCAAAAGGCGCAACTATTACTCATGCATATTTCGAAAAACAATCCACGACTGATTATAATGGAGTGTATAAAGGAAAATATATCGATTTTGAAGCTAAATCGACTCAAATTAAAACTTCTTTCCCCTTAGCAAACATCAATAAACATCAAATAAAACACCTTAAAAGTGTCATCCGTCATGGTGGAATAGCGTTTTTTATAATTGAATTTACAAAAAGAGATGAAGAGACGTTTTTATTGGATGCGCACTACATCATAGATTGCTTTGAGAAGAAAGAAAGATCATCAATTCCATATGAACACATTGTTCAAAATGGACATAAAATAAAAAGAGGATATTCTCCTCGATTAGATTATTTAAAAATTGTAGATGAAATCTATTTTAGTAAATAAAAAATTAGATTTTATATTTTTTACAATATTGTTTTAATTTACAAATTTCACATAAAGGGTGGCTTGCTTTACAAATATTTCGCCCAAATTCAATAAGTTGATGATTAGTTTTAATAAGACGATTTGAAGGTATTAATTTTACTAATTTCTTTTCAATTACCATTACTGAATCATTTTCTTTAACTAATCCAAGACGTTTTGATATTCGCTCTACATGCGTGTCTACTGCGAGAAGAGGTGCGTCAAATAGTTCTGCAAGAACACAATTTTTTGTTTTGTTACCAACGCCTGGAAGAGTAAGTAAGTAATTTGGATCATTAGGAACTTTGCCGTCTTTCTCATTTACTAATATATTAGCGATATCAATAACATTTTGTGCTTTATGTTTTGACATACCTAAAAAAGAAATAATAGATTGAACATCACTTATATTAGCATTTGATAAATCAAATAACGTTGGATATTTTTCAAATAATATTTTAGTTGCTTTATTAACTTGCTTATCGCTTGTT
>CAVIPP010000049.1:0-9545 GCA_963644615.1 Oscillospiraceae bacterium | reverse complement strand
TACGGGCATTATTGTTCGACAAAAGCCGCAATGGTTCCTGTAAGCAATTACAGGAGCCGCTACGGTAGGATATCCAAGTGGCTAAAGGGTGGGGACTGTAAATCCTTTCGGTTTTCCGTTCGAAGGTTCGAATCCTTCTCCTACCACCATTTTTGTAAGTGTTGGGTACGCTGAAGCGAAAGCTAGGCTTGTGAGTCTTATCCGAGTTCATGTCCTAGGATGAATGAAATAAGAATTCAAACCACAAGAAGGTAAGAAATTGCCAGCCCAAGTTCTTTGAAATGGCCCCATAGCTTAATCGGTTAAAGTAGACGGCTTATACCCGTCCAAAGCATCGGCTAGATAAGCCGAGGTGTGTAGGTTCGAGTCCTACTGGGGCTACCATTTATTGTTTACAAAATCGAGGAAACTTATATATAGTATTCATAACACTTAACCATCCAAAATGAAAGTCAAGATTTTAAGAGGGCTTCCTGGAAGTGGAAAATCAACTTATGCAAAGAAACTTGCAGGAGAAGGCTGGGCCCATTTTGAGAATGATATGTATTTCATGAAAAATGGCAAGTATGTCTTTGACGAAACGAAAGCAGGAGAAGCTTCAAATCGGTGTCATCAGCAATTCACCAAGGCTCTTCGCGGTGGTAAGGACGTGGTTATTAGTAATGTTTTTGTGACAAAGAAATCTATTGACCGGTATGTGAAGGCTGCGGAGAAAATGGGAGCCGATGTCAAGGTTATCAGGTTTGACAAAAATTTTGGTAGTGTCCATAATGTGCCAAAGGATGTGTATGCTAATATGAAGAGAAACTTTCAAGACTACCCTGGGGAAATTCGTATTAGATCATGAAGGGTGCGATCTTTTCAGTCTATGATTTTATTTCATAAATTTGTTCTTTCACTTTGTTTAGTTATTCATCCAATCGCGCTATATAAATGTAGAATCCCATGGTGTAAGTTATTTGAAAAACAATAACGGGTTAAGATGGAAACCTGTATGGAGATGAGAGTGGAAAGAAGCGCAAATTCTCTCAATAGGGTGCTTATATGCCAATGTGAACAGCAGGTCATCAGTTCAAGCCTGATCATTGGCTCCATTTCTTTTTCAATGTCACCAATCTTTACAAGTTATTATGGTAACTGGCGAACACTTGCTAGGAACCATATTCAGATTATCGGAATCTCGAGAGGGAATCCGATGTCTGAGGATATACCCAGATTGCCTTACTTGTTTCCGACTAAGGAACTTTTGTATGCTAGCAAATCTGGAGAAATCACTTGGAATGATTATTTGATGGTATACCAAATTCAGTTGAAAGCCCTTGATCTTAGTCAGGTTTGGAAAGATTTGAAAGCATTAGTACAGAGGTATGACAATATTGCGCTTTGTTGCTATGAAAAACCTGGTAAGAATTGTCATCGCCACTTAGTTGCTAATTATTTGAATGCTAAGCTAGGTTTGAATATTCAAGAGTTTGTTGAGAAGAAAGAACCTGAGTTCACATCGATTGCTGAGCTATAATTTTTTACTGTTCTTTGATATGCAGGTTAGCTAAATAGGTAGGGTTGCCTAACGGGTCTCATAAGCCTGTGCTTCACGAGTTCAACTCTCGAACCTGCACCCAAATTGTCTCATGGTGTAATGGTAGCACAAGTGATTTTGGTTCACTTTGTTTAGGTTCGAACCCTAATGAGACAACCATTTTTTGCGAGCTAGCTCAGCGGAAGAGCAGGTGACTGTTAATCACTTGGTCGCAAGTTCGATCCTTGCGCTCGCAGCCATTTTCAAATTATTTTTTCACTACTGCTCGGTAAGTATTTGCTGCTACTGAATCAGCATTGATGCTAACTTGAATAGCATTTGCCGAAATAACTGCCATGTCTGCAAACAAGATAATCCTATTTGAGGTTGCATCGCGAAGTTGCATAATTACTTCCCAATCATTCAAATTATGAGTTACTGTCCAAGTACAAACGCCATCCACTCCAGTAAGTGCAGGATTAAGTGTTGAATACTTAGAAGAACTTTTTGCTGCAGCAATTGCCGTTTCCATTTGTTTCTTTGTTACAGCATGAGAATCTGCAGTAGCATCAACAATGGTAAGAGGGAACTTTGTGAAAGCAATTGAAGACTTGGTTAATTCAAGAGTAGGCGAATCTGAATAATCACTATTTGAGCCTATACCTAATTGAACCTTTTCTGAGTTCAAAGTTAACCACGAATAATTGTTAAGATTTGTATCTCCATATTTCAATCTGGCAAAATTTTGGCTCACTTGCACTGCAGTTGAAATGTATGTTGAGCTAGATGAACTTGTAAGGTTCGCACCAGTTGAATAAACATTGAATTGGTTTGTAACAGTGTTCCTAGTAGTTGGATCACGGTTCACAACGTATCCTCCAATAACTGGTGTACTGGATACCTGCGTACCATCTGGCATTACTTGTATCGATCCAGTTTGAAGCCAGGCATAAGTGGATTGGGCATCTGAGTAGAAAAATTCTTGCCGATATTTTGAAGTTATTTTTTGTTTGTACCAACCATCACTTACTCCTGTTCTTGGTATGGTTATTGTTCCTCCAGCCCAATCTTCTGGTAATGCATACGTTGTTTCAATGTTTTCCAAAGCCTTACCGAGTGAAACATCACCCGTAAGAGCCATTGTTCCAGAGCTAGATGGCAGATCAACTTTTATGTTATTCTTTTTGAGTTGACCTGTAAGTTTTAGGTCACCACGTGTATCCAAGGATGAAAAAAAACGGTTTCTGCCATAATTCTAATAAGTGTTTCTTAGTCAATTAATCGACCATTATATTTATTGTGCCTTTATCGAGCCATTAATGGGCCAACTCTAATGGCATCAATAAATATTTTATTAGCCAGTACTTTAATGTTTACTCATTCATTGTTCTGGTGTAAAATTACATTCAATGAATCAAACCTTCAAAGAATTCTTTCTAGAACAGCAACAACAGAAGCAATATAAAGAAACTGTTGCAGTTGTTCCTGGCGCATTCAAACCTCCGCACGCTGGCCACTATGCTATGGTAAAAGAATATGCAGATACGGCGGATAAAGTAATTGTTATTATTTCCAATCCTTCAAACGATTCATCAGTTCGGAAAACACCTTCTGGAAAACCTATTACTTCTGAAATATCTAAAGAAATCTGGGATATCTATACTAAAAACCTTGGTAATGTGGAAATTGTTATTTCAAATGAACCATCGCCAGTTAAAGCGGCTTATGATTATATCGAAACTTTAAAAGATGTCAATGTTATATTAGGTGCTTCAAAGAAGGGTGGAGATTGGAAACGCTGGTCAACGGCTCCTAAATACTTCAAAGATTTCCCTGTTAATGTTCTAGATCCTGAAAAGACCGCAGTTAATCCAAGTAATAATAACATGTCTGCAACGGATTTTAGAAATGCTTTACCAGACAACAAAGAAAAGGCTATATCTTTTCTTCCAAAACACTTATCTAAAAAAGAAATCGAATCAGTATTTGAAATTTTGAAATGAAAACAACGTTTAAGGATTATTATAATAGTGTTCGCCTTGACGAATCTGAAAACTCAGACAAATATGAAAAGGCAGTAGTCGATAATATTAATAAGATCGGTCGTAAGAATAAGATCGACCTACATGCCGAACGGCCAAAAGCAAGTACAGCATATTCAGACGTTCTTTGTACATACAATGGCAATGAAGCATGGATTGAAGTTAAGATGAACCATACGGATAATCTTTCAAATCCAAGATTCTCTTATGAGAATGGTAAGTGGGCATCAACTTATAAAACTCCAGTTGCACAAGTTTGTGTAGATATTCTTAACTCTTCAAAAGACGCTGCAAAGTTTATTAAAGACCTAGCAGAATCTGCAGAGATTGACCCGGAAAAACTTTCTCTTTTTTCTACAAAAGGTGGACTTAAAAAACCAAATGTCGTCCAATTAGATACAATGTATAAATTCTGTGATGGCCGTGGAAGCCGATATATTCTTGAAGAAACAAATTATGATATCGGAGAATTAGTTAGAGCACATTATGGTTTAGGAGAAAACGGAAAAGCAAAGGCTAGCTATATCCAAACCGGTGATGACTTTTATAGACTCTCTAACAAGAATCCTTTAAAATTTGTTAATGTTCCGTTGCTTGAAGGTTCTGGCGATCTTAAGATTCGTATTTCTACTCGATCCGAATATTATGAAATCATGGCTGAGGTTAAAATTAAAAAAATCGACAATGAATCTAAATATTCATTTATGCCAGGCTCGACAAAACCGCCGCCTATCAAACTTTAAAACTCATGCTTCGAAAAATTTTACAGAAACTTGTCTACGAAGAATTACATGCTAATTTAATCTATAACTCGATTGGCATGGTATTCAAAACTAGTGGTGCAGAAACTGCAACTGCAGCAGAAGAATCTTTTAAGATTGCGGAAGAAGAGCTTGAACATGTTGAAGAATTATCAGAACTGGCTAAGTCTCTTAATATTGGTTTGGAATATATAATCGTAGACGCCCGATTTATTTCTACAGAAACATTTCAAAACTCTGACCAAGCTCTTCAATTTTTGAAAGCTCTAGAATTAGAAGCGGTTCAATCTTATGAAGATGCTATCGATCAGGTTATTATGATCTATCCTGAGCTGAAGCAGGTACCTAAGTTATTCAAGCATATCTTAGAAGAAGAGAAAGAACATTTTAAGAAATTTGAATGGATTCTTGAGAATTGTAAGACAGGTAAAATCTCTACACCAATTCGAAAGAATACAAACCCATTAGCACAGGTACTAGCAAACAAACTATGAATTTTTCGGATTTTTTTCACTTTAACCAACCCGACAAAATTGAGGTAGAAGCCTACGATGATGAATTAGTTTTATTATCGGAAGGTGGATTAGCAGGTCATCTTAGCCATCCATTCGATGACCGTGAACTTACTTTCGATGAACTTAAGACTATGATGTCTGAAGTCTTTAGTGGTAATGTTGAATTAAGTGAAAAGACCGACGGGCAAAACATTTCAATTACTTTTAAGAATGGTAAGATTGGTTTAGCACGTAATAAAGCAACGTTTGTTAATCCGATGTCTATAGAAGAAACTGCTTCTAAGTTCGATGGTAGAGGTGAAATCAAGAATGCTTTCGTTAATTCATTAAAGGCAATTAGTTCAGCCTTGTCAAAGGTTAGTAAAGACCAATTAGAAGAATGGTTTCAGAATGGTAAGAACTTTATTTCTGCAGAAGTAATTTATCCGCCTACTAAGAATGTTATCGATTACGGTAATCGTTGCTTAGTAATGATTCATAACTTGACAGAGTATGATGAAAACGGTAATAAGGTTGCACAGTATCCAGAACTTGGACAGGAGATTTATAATACCTTAAATGATGCAGGTGCTACCAATCAGGATAACTTTGAAATTGTCGGCCCACAAGTTGTTCTTATTAACGACGCTATTGCTGCCGAGCTTAATATCCGAGACTTTAATAAATCAATTAACAAGCTCTTATCTAAGAATAAACTATCTGGTTCTAATACTATCCAGGATTATATCGAAGCTAACTGGAGTAAGATTATTAAGAAAGAGTTTGATTTAGAAGGTGATGAAGAAGTTTATGGACATTTATTAAACCGATTTGCTAACTATGATAAATCCTTTAAGAAGCCGGATCTTATTAAGTTAGCCGAGAAGGAAGGCTTGAATAAGAGTAAATTTGTTACAGCTTTTAATAAGCTTGATAAAGAACAAGCCAATATCTACTCCGATATAATGGATCCGCTTGAAACCATTGTATTACAAACTGGTGCTAACTTTTTACAAACACTTACTGGTTTTATTGCTGCTAACCCAGATGAAACGATTTCCAACCTAGCTAATGAAATTAATTCCACGATTGAAAATATTGAATCTAGTGATTCTAGTGAAGTCTCTGATAAACTAACTAAACAAATCGAACGCCTTAATAAGATTGGTTTAGATAAGCTTGTCCCGACGGAAGGTGTTGTGTTTAAGTACAATGGTAAGGTTTATAAACTTACTGGAGCATTTGCACCAATTAACCAGATTCTTGGTTGGTTCAAGTTTGATCGCAAGTGAAAAAATCTACAATTTTATAAATTGTGGAAAACGTTCTAAAACCAAATACAACTTATGCTGCAATCGTTTTTGATTGGGTATTTAATACAAGTAATGGCCTCTGCCCATATGAATATGAACAGCAGTATCTAAGCTTTCGTAAACGGCTTGCTCGGGATTTTCATTGTCTAACAAATAATGTATTAATTTCTAAGGCTAATAATGATGGCATTATCCGTAGTGCTCTTGAATTCAAAGGTCTTATGAAAGATTATCCTATGTTTTCATCGAATGTAGTTCGTATTAAAACTTTCTCTCTAATTACTTTACAATACCAAGACGAACTAAACAAGATTTGTATGTGAGCCCTCATAACATACAAATTCAAAACTGGTCTTACGAAAGTGAGACCTTTTTTGTTGCAAAACTGAATAGACTTTTCTAAGGCCTGAAGGCTTAGGTAAGCCAATCGTATGAAAAACTGAATAGAAAATGAATAGACTTTTCCATGACCTTGAAAGGCTATTATTTTCATAATGCCACCCAACCACAGTTTTTCTTAACCCTAAAATATAATAACGACTAATGTTCACTAAAAACAACTACGTCCTACAAAAAGGTGATAACTACGGAGACCCTTATAAAAAGGTAAATCTGTCCGAACTAGGTTCTGAAGACCATGTTATGACGGTTCAATTACCTGATTGTAACGTTTCCTTCCCGACAGAGGTAGATATTATTGAAACCTCAAATACTGGGAAAGATGGAATGCAGGTATTCCAGCTTAATCTGGTTAATACACAGGGTCAGGCCTATACTGTAGAACTGCCTTCGACGGATATGAAAGCTTTTTGTAAGTTTTCCAAGTTCAAAGCTGTTGAAAATATTATTAACTGGTACCAGAATTTTGCACTAGTGGATTGGCTTGGATTCCCATGCAAGATTAAAACTGTTACAGAATCTTGGTATACCGGACCACTTTATAAGGTTCAGGTTAAAGATTCAAATAATATTATTGTATCAGGAATTGTATTCTCATCTTTGTCTGATGAAGAATCTGACGATTTGAACTGATAAGACTCATAATTATCCTAATAGAGGTAGACTAGGTGTATGCCTAGTCTATATTTGTTTCCTAAGAATGTCCGAACAAATTTCACAAGATAATAACCAAGAAAAACCTCTTCCAAATGGGAAGAAACGCCAAGTAGCAAAGTCTCGTCCTCGTCTAAAGAAAGATAATCCATATTATGTAGGAACTAAAGAGTTACGAGAAGAAGTTCAGAAATACTTTGATTCAGGAACATGCCAGGAAGATCGTGTTATTTCTGAAGAACTTGGGAAGATGCTTATTAAGATTGCAACCCGTTATGCAACGAAACCTTGCTTTAATGGTTATTGGTATAAGGATAGTTTTATTGCAGATGCTATCTATCAAATGGTTCGTAAGCTAGATAAGATCAATCTTAATCACCCACGTTGCAATGTTTTCAGTTATCTAACCTGTATCTGTTATTGCATTTATATTGCAGCTATTAAGAAACATAATAAGCAAGCACTTCAGTTAAAAGCCTTACGTGAACGTGTTTATGAAGATTTTCGTATGTCTGAAAACCTTTCTATGCGTAAAGAACTTGACGAACTATTAACTGAAGGGTCTATTGACCAGGATACATATAATGAAATTAAAGGTCTCGAAAATGACGAGCCCAAGGATTAACAATAAATGCCGTTCGAATTCATTATGATTCTCTTATTCACCGTCTTCATTTTAGCAATTTTCACAATTTGGTTCCTCAACTTTTTTGATTCATGATTTGTCCAATCGTATTCTGTTTAGATAAGAATTTTACTGGTTATACAAAACTGGCTATTGATTCAGTTTTGCATTATAACCCAAAGGCTAAGATAGTTTTAGTTGTAGATGAAAAGATTGATGAACTAAAACAATTCAAACAATTCGTTCTTGATAAGAATATCTTGAAAGAAATGGCCATTCGTAAAAATGACCGTGTTACAGCATTAACTTATGCTCGTATTTTCTTACCTAAGCTTCTTAAACAGTATTCGAAATGTATCTACGTCGATGGTGATATCCTAGTTAGACGATCATTGAAAGAACTTATTAAGCAAGATATCCCTTTTATCGGAGCAGTTAAAGAAGCAAATGATAAATGGCTTTTGCATGGTATCCAAAAGGACATTTATTATAATGCAGGTTTTCTTGTTCTTAATTTAGAAGCTCTTCGGAAAGCCAAGTTTACAGAGAAGTGTATCAAGTATATCAAGAACTATAAAAAAGGATATCTTGGAACTGAAGGGACTTGGTTGCATGACCAGACAACTATTAATGCGCTCTTTTCTGAAAAGATTACTAGATTAGATGATATATGGAATACACAGCTAAACTGGGATCCACCTCCTAAGTATGAAGAAATTGATTTCTCTACTAATGCAAATATTCACTTCTTAACTGCTTATAATAAAGAGTCCTTTGTAAGATATTCTATTGATAATGCGGAGAAGTTTGAATCATTTGATAAACCTATCGATTTAGTTTATATAGTTAAAGAAACTACTACTGATACTGTTGTAGTTAAAGAAACTGTTGAATCTATTCTAAAACAAACGTATAAGAATTTCCGTCTTAATATATTCGTATCAGAACGTCTTAATTACCTTGATAGGTTATTTCAAAAGATCGAAGATAAACGAGTTCGTTTATATGATTGTTCACTTATCGGAGACCAATTATATAAGGTTTATGAATATGCTAAGTCTAAAGTAGAGAGCGATAAAATTATTATTATCGACGAACATCTTATTCCTGAAAAGAATGCAGTAAAGAAACTTATCATCGATTCATATCAGCCAAAGGTGAACTTTGTTATAGGTAAATGCCAAGAAATTGGTGTACCTGAAGGTGAGGTATTTGGGTATCCAAAGCCAGACGAAGCTCGAGTTGAGCAATTATTTTATAGCTATGAACGTGAGTGCCTTCTCTTATGCAAGAAAGAAGACTTTATTTCTTATAAGTTCAAAGAAGATAAGATGTTCTGCATCAATTCATTTAAGAACTGGTTATTTGCTAAACATCTCGAATTTACTGTAACATATCCAATTGTTTGCTGGTGCCGAAATGACAAGCTCGATCGTGCACGATTTATTAATAATGAGATGGAAATGGCTTTTATGATTATTCATTCATTTAAGCGTATCGGTTTTGATATCAATTACAATGAAGCCCAGTATTTGAATCCTTATTCTGAAAGGGAATATATTACAAAGAAAGAACAAGTTCATTTAATGAAGATTCGTCGTAAGATTGAAGCTGAATTTATCGATAAATTCGATTTGAATTACTTTAATAAACTTTTTCAGATGTGAGGAATCCACCAAAAACCTTAAATAATCGTTTAAGCAGTAGCAAGAAATAATGGCCTTAGCATTTTCCTTTG
>CAVIPP010000048.1:0-9581 GCA_963644615.1 Oscillospiraceae bacterium | reverse complement strand
TAGTTAGAAGATAAGAAGGATGATTTATTTGTATTATTACAATAAATGAAATCAACTCTAATAATTTAAGGTTTTGTAATGCTCATCGCTTTTATACTTTATATTGAAATTAGGTAAATTAAATTCCTTCTTGATGTTTTTAAGTATTCCTTTATTTTTCAAGATATTTTTATCCGCGTATAAGTAGAAACATTGTTCTTTGTTATTGTATAAAATCCTACCTCTTGGGAACATTGAATATTCATTATCAAACGATACTGACAACGTGTTAAAAAATGCATAATGGCTCATCTTAACATCGATGAAATTTTCATCTACGTATTCTAGTTTTTCTTTATAAGTTAGCAATTTACCATCAATGACAAAGAATATGCCAATATATCTATCAACTATATCAAAATGATAGTTTTTAATATCAATTGACATTCTATTCTTTTCATCTTCATCATCATTAATATTAACAAGAAGATGATCTTTTATTTTTGCTTGATAAAAATCTTTAAAATAGAATTTATAAGACTCTTCTGGGAAATTAATAAAATAATGGGCTTTAAAAATCAATTGAGTTAATCGTTCTATTTGAATAGCTTTTCTTTGAACCGTATTAGCTTTTTCACTTTTGATAAGGATGTCAATTAACCAATTCAAAAATTCATCGTAGGAAAGATTAGTTCCATTGCTACTTATAGGCAATTCGTGATATTTGCCATCAAATATTTGTCTTATTCCCTTAATTAGAGCAATATTAAGGTCACCAATGTCATATTTATCGATGTTATTTAACCCATCAATTTTATTCATAGCCGCAAAAAAATCGGAATTATACGCGGCATAAATAGAAACTTTAACGAATTTGTTTTTATTCTTTTCCCAATATTTATATGGAATACTTTTACATTTTCCATCTTGATAATCGTTCATTTCAATAATCGCATTTTTATCGTAGTTTTTGATCGGAATTAAATAACTGTTCGGATAAATAGACAATTCAGTTTCATCATTGTCCTTAAAAATACATAATCTTAAAAGTTCGTAATCGAAAAAATATTTTTCAAATAAATCTAGTATTTTACGATGATGTTTATGCGAAACCATAAAATTAAGGTCATACATTTCATCAAAGTTCTCGCCATAAAAAGCATGATAATCAATATTAAATTTATAGCAATCAACATCATGTATTCCTAATTCATATTGAAGCGTAGATGCGACCATCGATGATAAATTGTAATAATAATATCCACTACTTTTTAATAAATCAGAGATTCTTTTTGCCAGCATTATTATTTCTGCTAGACCATGAATGCAGACATCTTCTCCTTCCTTTTTAATGAGCTCTTTTCGTTCCTTTTCAATCTTAGGATTTTTTTCGATGAGATGAATTTGATTTTTAAGCCATTGTTTGTCCAATTCATTTTTTGAATCAAAAAAAGCATCATCTTCTTTATCAATTATTCTATCTTTGATTATTTCTGCAGAGGCAAACGAAAAATTAAAAAATCTAGATACTCTTCCAATTGTTACAGGCTCCTCATCGTCATTTTCATTTATATAAATATCAGATAAGGAATCTATTTCTTCTTCTGAATTGACTATTTTTAATTCTCTTAAAATATTATTTTTAAGTTCTTCATCAAACGAATTCCATTGTTTGATATCTTTAGAGGTTTTATATCCTTTAGATATCGCCTCTTCCATAACTAGTTCTAATTTATCATTATTATTCATGTATCAATTCCTCCCAAATCTAAATAATCAACTTGTATTTAATCTTTCTATATTTTTTCCGTAATTAATTCGCAATTATCAATTATGCAAACTATGCTACGATTGATTTTTAACGGTTTTTAATCTTACATTTTTAAACCAAGACTAATCAGGGATAACATCTTTAGCTTTATCCCATGTATACAAATCAAAAGGGTCGTCCTTTATAACCTCTTCCCAACGAGTGATATTCCCCTCAGGAGATACATATTTATATCGCGCGACCTTGCCACGTCGATCAATATACATCTCAGTCATCATAGCTCTTTTCTTGATTGCAATTTGTTTCTCTTTTCGAGATGGTCTTTTAACTAAATAGGTAAAGAAATCACTAAGAATTTCTATACCTCTAATCGTGTGAAGATCCTCAGAATTAGTTAAATCAAAATATCTCTTTTCCATTTAATGTCCTCCTCGTAATTTCTATTTTTTTGTTCTTAATGGGTCAAATTTTTCAGTCAAATTATTATCGCTATCATGTTTCACATTCTTTTTATTGGTTATGCAGTTCATTCGAAGCGTTTTCTTGATAATAATTAAGATAAATCTCTTCCGCCAATTTAAAGCCAATACCATAATTCTTTTGAAGCCAAGAAATGCCTTTGACGTTTTTATTAGCTAGATCACTGATAATACGCGCCTTAATTTCATCTTTTGTTTGCTTCATGTTTTAATCATTTCCTATTCCTTTTCGATGGCAATTATTAAAAACGTGTCTTCCTTGTAAGCCATTATTTCAACCATTTCCTTATCCATAAATTAAAACGTCATTAAGTGCTTCTTATTGCTCTTCATATAATATAAATATCATATAAAGTAGGACACAAAATGGCGTATTTTCTAAATACCTTTTAAAATTAGTTAATATTCGTAAAAATCGGCAACCAAATTATCAATATTAATTCCTTTTTGGTCATTAAATACTTTTTGATAAGTTGTAGCTGGCGCAAAGTCAATTTTGTTTATCAATCCACTATTTACAAAGACATTTCTCACCTTTTCGGATAATTCAATATAATTTTTTAGTTGGGTTTCATAACCCTTAAGTTTAAATAATATTTCTTGAAAAATTATTTTCTCAAATTTCATATCATATATTTTTCTTCTATCATCATCTTTGAAGAATTTAAAATTGTTTTCATATCCACTTTTTCGATAGATAAATGATGTGATACCAACTAAATGAGAAATAACTTGTTTAGTCCCTTGAGAATATGCATCTTTTGTCTTGAATATAAATTCTTTTTCTCCTCTTTCAATTGTACCAAGCTCATTTTTAACCACCAAATCATAGAGTTTGTTTGATAGTTCACATTTATCCAAATAATCATTTGAAACTGTTTGTTTAGCATTAGTTATGTATTCACTAAATTTACACTCTAAAAATAATATTGTTTTATTGTCTTTGCTTATTAAGACAACATCCATATTTGAAGGCTTTCTTCCAGGAATTACAGTATTTTGCACCTCAAAATATGCTTTATCGTAATGCTCATTTCCTATTTGCAAATCAGATATTCTGTAGAAGGATAACAAGGCACACAAAGCTGAAGATTTAAGTGAATCAAAATCCTTATATGGGCTTCCGGAACCCATGCATGCTTCTTCATATTTTTTGTCAAATCTTGTACCATCTATCAAATCAAATGTTTTCTTTAAAAAATCTCTTCTTTCAAGTCTATCGTCGCCAACAACAAACCCTTGTGATATCTTGCTGTTTTTTCTATACCCAAACTGCACTCCTCTTGCTAATGAAGGCGCCTTATTTAATGAATCAAATTCTGTTTTACTCATTAGCGATACTCCTTATTTGGTTTTTTAAATAATTTAGATATTTATTCTTAAATTCCTCATCTAAGAATTCATATTGTTTTGTGCTTATCCGAAAGAGCGGATAATAAAGTTCGTTTTCACTATTACCAGTGACAATATATGTAAGTTCCTCTAAATTCTTATTCCCTTTTCCTTCAAAATACTTATCAAAAGTAAGTAACGAATCTAGATCAACACACTTAACTCGAAGCGTTGTTTCCGTGCCATTTTTAATTCCATATCTAGTTAAATCGTCAGTTATTTTGCCAAGAACTTCTTTATTTAACTTGAACGAATTTAATTGCCTTAGTTCACGAATATTATAGACATTGAATTTTTTGGTAATATCGTTATGTCGACCATACAAATAATAAGTATGATTGGTTAAAACAATTTTATATGGATCAACTAGGTAGATAGATGGTATGTCTTGATAATAAAACGCGACTTGTTTATGGTTTTGAATAGCTCTAATTAAGATTTCTAAAATATCTAAAGTTCTATTATCAATCTCGTTATCGCCAACAATAGAATCAGTGATAACGTAATTAGGTAATTGTGACAAAACTGATTCGATTCTTTCGTTTCGTTTCATGGCGATAGACAAGGCAAGAACAATATTTTCTGGCATAGCAAACCCTTTATCTAGAGGCGTGTTTATCCTATATCCGCCATTCCTACCTAGTTTAGTTTGGATATCGATATCAGGAATCGTATTTAAATCTTCTAAATATCTTCTCGCTTGCCTTTGACTAACTTCAAGATAATCAGCAATTTCTTTAATCGATATAAAATCAGTTCTTGTATATCTTTGATTTAAATAAAGAAGGACTTTTAATTCTTGTGAAATTTTTGACATAGTTAATCTCTAATATCAAAGATATCATATAAAGTAGGACATAATGAAGCGCTTTTAGGAATTTTGTGTTTAGCATTATGCTGTTTAAATGACGTTAATCCTGCGTTTTGAAAGATTTTAAAATTGCTAAGACAGGGGTAATTTAGATATTCATAGTCAATTTCATATTTAATGCATCGTGAAATCATTCCAATCGCGTTGACGCTTAATTTATACATATGTTAGTCCCGACTTATTTATCTTTAATTTAATGTTAGATTATTTCTAATTAGTTTCTAATCGCGATTATAAAAGGTAATATTGATTTTCTTAATTATTCATTTTAAAAACAGACATTAAATTTATGATTTATCCGATAAAATCGTAATTACTTATCACGAAAGTGTCCAGCGAAAAACAACGAAAGTGTCCAGCGAAAAACAACGAAAGTGTCCAAATTATGTTTACTTTTGTTATCGTTTTTATATAATAGTAATGTGTAATCTTATGAATAAGTATAGAAGTAGAGTTTTTGATGAAGCATTAAAATTTAGACTCAGGGTGTTTAACGCGGTTTTAATAACTGGAGCAAAAGGGTGCGGGAAGACAAGAACGGCCACTGAGTTAGTTAAAACAAAAATCGAATTTCAAGATGAATCAAAAAGAGAATACTTATTGCAGTTAGTTAGTAACAATACGTCTAAATTATTTGAAAAAGAAAAACCTATCCTTTTTGATGAATGGCAAGATGCTCCTAAAATTTGGGGAGCTATCAGAAAATATTGTGATGATCATCCTGAAGAGGTAGGTAGTTTTATACTTACAGGCTCATCGTCGAACAATGTAGATACTCCTCATACCGGAACATTAAGAATTTCTGAATTCGAAATGCTGCCTATGTCATTATTTGAAAGCGGCGAATCTAATGGTCAAGTCAGTTTGATTGATTTGTTTAATAATCCAGAATCATTTGTTCCTTGTGAATCGAGTATGGACATTGATGATATTATTTTCGCGATATGTCGAGGAGGCTGGCCGCACAGTTTAATTCTTAAAGGAAAAAAAGAGCAACTTTATGTAGCGAAAGATTTATTTAATCAAACTTGCAATAAAGATATGTCTAATCTCGATGGCAAGAGAAGAAACCCTGATTGGGTGAAAGCAATTTTAAAGTCATACGCTAGAAACATCTCCACTCTTGCAGATGCAAAAACAATATTTACGGATGTACACCTTAATTGTGGAATATCAGAAAGTGCATTTTATGAATATGTCGATGCTTTAAAAAGACTATACATCATTAAAGATATCCCATCGTGGTCACCATCTATAAGAAGCAAAAGTAATATTAGAAATTCTCCAAAAAGAAATCTTGTCGATCCTTCTATCGCAGTTAACGCTTTAGGAGCTTCGGTAGAATCATTAAAAAGTGATTTTAAAACTCTTGGTTTTCTTTTTGAATCACTATGTATTCGTGACTTAACTGCCTATTCAATTAATAACAATGGGCAATTATCATATTACCGAGATAGATATAATTTAGAAGCGGATTGCGTTTTGCATTTAGATGATAGTAGATACGCTCTTATAGAAATTAAATTAGGAAGCAAAGAAATAGAAGAAGGAGCCAAACATCTTTGCAAGATTGAAGAATTAATAAAGCAATTCAATATAAAATATCCAAATAATGCAATGAAACTACCATCGCTTAAAATAGTTATAACCGGAACAAGTTTCGCTTATAGAAGAGAAGATGGAGTATTCATTATTCCAATTGGTTGTTTAAAAGATTAATTTATAAAAAATTCAAAAGATATAAAAAAGGTAAATCGGCGTTATGGCCTTCTATACAGTTAACATTATCATTTACAAAAAAACTGTTATTTATGGAAATTCGTGGATGATTAATAATCTAAATTCGCTCCATTACAGTAAAAGAAAATAAAAACAAAAGAGAAAAAGAACAAAAAAATGTTGATGATAAATAAGACGTAATTAGATATCTTTAATATTTTGTTATCTTTCTTTTTAAAAGCAATGATTGAAAGAGCGATATTGACAACCGCACTTAAAATAGCAAATACAAGAATTGGGTTTGAGTTAGTTAAAGTTAATTCGTATCCGTTATGATATTCATATCTAAATATAGGATAGCAAGGCGTGGGATCTCCTGGAGCGCAAATATATTCACTCATCACCTTTTTAGGATAAATAGGTAAAGCAGTTAATAAAATAAAAATAGAGCAAAGGAAAATAATAATAGAGTTAAGAAAATAAGAAATGTGAATATGTCGATTTTCTTTATTTATTATGGATTCATCGTTTTCGCTTGAATCAATCAATTCAGATTCGTCTATATTAAAGAATGTCGCCAATTTAGCCATATTTTCTTTTGTCGGGCAAACCGTTCCGTTTTCATATTTAGTTATGAGCGTGCGCGAAACAAATATCTTCTCCGCTAATTCTTCTTGCGTAAGATTATTATCTTTTCTTAATGTTTTTAATTTTTCTTGGAACATCATAATGCATCTGGAAATTATTATAAATTAAACGAGTAAAAGACAATGTGAAAAAATAAACAAAAATGTGAATTATGAGTCGTTCATCAAATCAAAATTATCCATTAAATAGAATCTGAGGCAAAATACGCTCACATATTCAAGGGAATAATTCTAAAAATATAAGCAAAATTCGATGAAAGAAAATTAAGAGAACATCGTATTTATTGCTATTTCTGTGCATTTTAGTTTAAGAAAATTGCCATCCTAAAGTAGCGTTCCCCCTAATAGTTCACTTCCGCAATCATAAAAAGATAGAAACGATTATTTGTGATTTCTTAACTTAATAATCGATATCATCAACGCGCTGACCAATTTCCTTAACCGTAACTCACATGAATCAAACATCGTTTTCTTTTCCTGGCTTTTTGCATAAAAAATAGCAAAAGACATTACTTCATAAATCCTTTTTAGTTAGTTATTCGCGGATAGTTAATAACAATTTGTTTAAATTATTTGAAGAAGAAAAAACCTATACTTTATGAAAGATGGCAAGATATTTCTAAAATTTTAAGAGCTATCAGAAAATATTGTGGCGAACATCAAGAAGATGCAGGAAGTTTTATACTTATAAATTCATCATCAAGCAGAAAGGATTCATCGCTTGTTTTATTTAAAACTAGAAATAAGGAGTACCATAATTAATCATCAAATTAAATGCCTGACAAAGGAAACACATAAGTGTCTTCGCTAAGTGGATAAATGGTGTCACTATTGCAAAGTATCCCGCTTGTCCCAAGAATATAATTTGTTTTTGACAGACATTCAAATGCCTTGATATCTCGAATGCTATAATTAATTCCTGCCTTGCATTCAATCCTATGCAATTTACCATCTTCGATGATAAGAAGATCTATTTCGTTCATCTTTCCATCTCTATAATAATAAAAGTTTGGTCTTTTTCCGTTATTTAAATAGGTTTTTCGAATTTCATTAATGATATATGTTTCAACAAAACGACCATTCAAAAAGCTTGCTTTAAGCATTTGAGGCGAATTTACTTTTGCTAAAAAACAAGCAAGACCAGTATCTGAAAAATAGACTTTTGGCCTTTTTACGATTCTTTTCTTTATCGATGTTTCATTATATGGCTCAAGTAGATATATGATATCTCCTGATAGAAGAACAGAAATCCACGATTGAATTGTCTTAATGTCCACGCCTAATGAGTTAGAAATATTGCTATAGATAAGTTCTTGGCCAGTTAAAGAGGCTAAAAGTTCCATAAAATGTCTAAAGAGAAATTTATCTTTAATATTGATAATTTCGCTTACATCTCTTTCAATATATGTTTCGATGTAATCGTTATAAAACATTTCATAAGTTAAATTTTTATTAACATATATTTCAGGATAAAAACCTTTAATAATATTTTCATATAAGTCATCGACGTTGAGAGGGTTTTGTTTCGCTCGATTGTTAATGTTTTCCACATTTAAGTCAAATATCTTTTCTTCACGACCAATGATTTCGTTTCTTGATAACGGAGGCATATGAACAATGGCTATTCTACCTGTCATCGATTGAGAGACATTGTTCATCAATTTATAAATCTGTGAACCGGTGAGAATATACATACCATAATTATTTATATTTACCATTTTTTCGTTGTTTACAATTTCTTCAATTGCATCAAATAATCCAGGAGCTCTTTGGACTTCATCGATTATTAGAGGCCATTTATGTAATTGCAAAAATAATTGAGGATCCTTAATAGCCATTTCTCTTTCACGAGAATTATCTAAAGAGATATATGAAAATCCTTTTTCAATAAATAGTTGTGCAATAGTGGATTTGCCCACTTGCCTCGCTCCAGTTATTAAAGTTACTGGTCTGCAGCTAATTGCTTGTTCAATATATTTTAAAATCGTTCTTTTAATCATATTCTTAACCGCAAAATAATTATAGCAGTGCAAAATTTGGAGTTCAACTCCATTTTTTGCATAAAACTAATCAAATATTCACTACTTGTATTTAATAAACAAGGCTCTTTATAAATAAAGAAAAGAAGTGATGCGTGAATTACACCACTTCTAATTTTATAGTTTTTTAGATTTTTTTAATCCGCGTTAGTCCACGAGAGATTTCATTGAACCATTATAATTTGATAGTAATCGCTGGACGAACACCACAACATGTTCTAGATACAGTCAGATATCCATTCGACCCAGAAGTGTCAACATAACTAGCGCAATTATCGAGTTCATCGTAAGGAGAACGAGTCCAATAATATCCGTTAGCACAATTATTAGCAAGAGCGTAATCGGTAGATTTACACATTCTGTCATTATTGGATGAAAAGCCATAATTAGAATACTGGTAATCTTTATAACTTAGTAAATAAATCTTATCATTTGTATTTTCACAAGCATAAGGATTTGTAGATGAGCGAGTTGTTTCTGCTGAATTATCAACTTCTGTTGTTTGTATATATGGTGAAATTGAAAAATAGGTAGTTGTTGAAAAAACAGTATTTAGCCATTCTCTTATTGCTGAATTCTCATAATTATTGGAGGCAGAAGCATATTTTGTAACATCTAATATAACGTTTGAAAGAAGGGAATATGTTCCATTACTTGATGTTAATATTTTCCATGTAATTGGTT
>CAVIPP010000047.1:0-9612 GCA_963644615.1 Oscillospiraceae bacterium | reverse complement strand
ATTTTATCAAGCGTAAACTTAGGCATTACTTATTTCCTTAACAAATGAAGAGACAATACAAAAATGATACGTTTTATTTATCACTAAACTAAGTGCATCAAATTTATCAGCAAGAACAAAGACGTTTCTTATGTTATCTTCGTAATTAATTTTAATTGAATAGACTTCAAATCCATTTTGTAATGTTATTTTTTCTAGTGCAATATCTTCTATTAAAGCGGTGATTTCTTCACCTTTTTCATTTAATAATTGAGAGTATATAAAAGCTGAATCTAATTCATTTTTTCTTCTAAGAAAATAATAAAGCGAAATAAGAAGAGGAACGATAGCTAAAAACGAACCTAAAATCATCCAAAGTATTTTTGATTCATAAGTAGAAAGTAATATTGAAATAACGAAGCATATTAAACTAATAAAAAGAAAAACAATTCCTAAAATAAGATTCCTTTTGCTTTTATTTTTATATGATTCATATTCATTAAAAGATACAAGTGAGATCTTATTCATTATTTAACCCTTCAACATTTATCATTTCTAAAAATTGTTCTTTATTGTATGAGCCACTAATAGAGCCTTCATTCATCGTGATAAAATAATCACCAAGAGAAATAGCTTCTTTAGTAGAGTGGGTTACATATATAACACTAGCGCCTTCATTTTTTAAAGCACGTTTAAATTCCGCTAAAATATTATATCGAGATGGTTCATCGACATTAGCGAATGGTTCATCAAATAAATATAGTTCACTTTTTTTAATTAAAGCTTTTGCAACAGCGGCTTTTTGGCATTGTCCAACTGAAACTTGTCTTGGTCGAGCGTTTAAACAATCACTTATACCTAGCTTTTGTGCTTCCATATTTACTCTTTTTCTAATTTCGTCCCCTTTAATAAAATGTCCTTTAAGAGGAAAGGCAATATTTTGAAATAAAGTTAAATGAGGATAAAGAGCAATATTTTGATTCACATATGAAAAATTTCGATCTTTAGTTTTAACGTTATTTAAATTAACTCCATCAAACAATATATCTCCATCGTATTTAATCAGCCCTCCGATTGCTCTAAGAAGTGTCGTTTTTCCTGAGCCAGATTCACCCATTATGACAACAATTTGATTTAAAGGAAGAGAAAAATTTAAACAATGAAGAACTTCACTCTTTTGTTTTTTGCCTAATGAAACTGTTAAATTACTAATAGTTAGATTATTCATAAATTTTACATATCGTTAAGCAATCCGCTTGAAACAAAATATCTATACCAATTCGCGTATACTTCATCTGGATTATCAATTGGGCTAGTGCCCACAATCTTTGGTAAATGTGTAATTTCAAGTTCATCGATTTGTTTTATCTTCCCGTTTTGATAATCTCTTAAAGTATCAATTACATAACGAATTCTTTCTTTTAAACCGCCTAAGCGTAATAATTGTTTTTCATAACCGAATGATTTATTTTCTTTTTTCCATTGCTCTTCATATACTTTAATAAATTTATTTAAATTGACTAGAGCTTGTTTAGCTTGATTTATCGCAGGCGTTAAATCTTGTTTACTTTTATAACTAGAAAGAATGTTTTTCCCTAAATTGCATAAATATTTATCAACATTAGCGAGCATATGTAATGACTTAAAAATATAACCCCATTTTTTATTTTTTGTTAATGGGTATAGTTTTTTAGAAGCTATTTCATATAAAGAAACATATTTATCTAAACCGACTTCAAGCATTGGATTTTGAAGTAAGTCAGAATATAGATGAACGAAAGATAGAGAATTTCTAACTTTAGAATAATCAAAAGTTGGGTCTAGAGTAGATAAAGCATCGATTTTTAAAAATTCATCATAGGAAACACCAATGGATTTTTTAAAAATTGCTTTGTTAGTCTTATTAAGCTTTTTAACTTTAGCGATAATAGCAGCATAAAATAAACCTGGAAGAATTGAAAATTGACTTGCATCAGCGGCACCATCACCCCAACCAGTAACTAAATAATTATTAATACCATATTTTTTAGCGGCTTTAATTTGTTCATCGATAGCGGCTATTGAATAAGTATTAAGAGGCGAAAATCCAACCCACTTAATAATCCCACCACAAAGTGCAAGATTATTATTAGATAACTTCTTATATAACTTTATTCTATTATTTATATTTTCTTCACCAAGACGGTCATATCCCCACATCAAAGGAATAACATTTTCTGGGATATCACATTTTTTGTGATTTTCGTTATAAGCATTTTCAAGCATATCAGCCCAAATATAACATGTATAACCATATTTTCTAGCAATATCTGCAACTCTTTTAAGATGATCACTAATAATTTCCGATTTATGTCTATAACCATTTTGATCAATATATCGGCCACGTCCTAAATGAAATGCTTCATCCATACCAATGTGAATTTTTCGAGATTTAATATAGTTGGACATATTAGAAAACATCTTATCTATTAATGCATAAACTTTTTCATCTCCAACAAGAAGCACATCATCAATATCAAATAAAGGAGCAAAATTATCATAAGCTAACAAACGACCTAAATGAGCAAGGGTTTGAATACAAGGTCTTAATTCAATTCCCTTTGATGAACAATATTCATCTATCTCTTTAAGTTCATTAGAGGAATATCTCCCTCTCATATAACCAAAATAAGGTTCCTCTTTTATTTCATATGTATCTTCGGTATATAGCATTAAATAGTCATAATGAAAATCCGAAAGAATATCTATTAGTGTTTTAAGAGTTTCAACTTTAGCGACCGCTCCTCTAGAGCAATCAAGCATATAACCTAATTCATTAACTATTTTTTTCATAATGACCTTCTTTCTATAAAAGAGGCGAATAAGAGTTTCCCCTTATCCGCCTTTAATAATATCACTAATTAGAGTTAATTATGCTCTTTTCTTTTTAAGAAAGAAGAACAAACCAACACCAGCACCGATGACAACAACACCAGCACCGACAGAAATACCAACAATTAATCCAGCATTGTTAGTTTTTTCTTTAAGTGGAAGCTTAACTGTGAATGTTCCATAGCCTTCTTTAGTCCAAGTGGCTTCGCCTTGTTCAGTTGTTGTTGATTCTTTAGTAACTGTATAGGTAAATCCGTTTTCGACACTAACATCAACAGTTTCAACATCTTGACATGTTTCACATGTATGAGAAATCTTCATAGTTGTTTCATCTAGTGTCCATTCGCCATATATATGACCAAGAGCAGAAATTGTTGTACCTTCAACAATCGTTTGTCCACATTCACTACAAACTTTGTCAGCGGTATGACCATCTTCTGTACAAGTAGCAGCGACTGCGTTTTTGTCTTCTAATGTATGATCGTGTTTTTTGATTGTAACATCTTCTAATGTTGTTTCAACTAATTTACCAGATTCGTTTTCAACATATAGTTTTCCACAATCAGTGCATGTACATTTCTTGTAAGCTTTATTGCCATCTTCTGTACATGTTTCCTCAACTGCTGCTACATCAACTAAATTATGAGTAACTATATCAGCAGCGGTAGTTTCTGTGTATGTACCATCAGAGTTTTTAAAGAAAATCTTATTACAAGCACTACATTTATAGTGAGCCTTAGTTCCGTGAGTGGTTTCAGTAGCGGCAACTTCAGCATCAAAGACATATGTATGAGATGCTGGTATTTTTGTAGCATCTAAATTAGTTTCTGTGTATGTACCATCAGCGTTTTTAAAGAAATATTTATTACAAACATCACATGTATAATATTCTTTATTACCTTCAGTATAACAAGTTGACGCAACGGCATTGTGTTGATGATATGTATGATCTGCTAGTGGAAGTGTGAAATCATCTTTTGTTGCATATGAATATGTTCCATCAGCGTTTTTAACAAAATATTCTTCTGTTTCATTAGAGTGTGTATTACGAGAACAGGTATAGTATTCTTTATTACCTTCCTTTAGACATGTAGAAGCAACAGCCTCGTTTTTAACATACTCATGAGGGGTATTGAAAAATCCATGCCAATAACCTTTACTAGCATCTTTAACAATTTCGAAATAATAATCGCCTTCAATCATGAATGGACGATCGAGTCCACCCCACAATGTACCATTAGGAATATAAAATGAATAGTAGGAGCGATCCATATCTATATTTTCAAACGTATCGCCACCACCAAAAACTTCTGAATAGTACAATGAAAACAATAAAGTTTCGTTATTATTATCTACCTGGCCGTTTTCCCAAATAATAGTGGATGGACTTGATGTATCAGATAAAACGTATCCAGTGCCTTTATCGATAAAAACAGGGCATCGTTGTTGCCATCCCAGAGATGCGTATGTCCATGGATCAGATGTTTCTTCATATGTAGGTTGCATTATAAACCTATGGGCGAAATCCTGGATTCCACCACCTAAAGATTTGAACTTTAATGAATTAATATTATCATTGGTTAAACCAGTACTACTTCCATAATGATTAGTACCTCCATGTTGAAATAACCAGGAACCACCACTATTTTGACCACGAGTAAACCAAAAATTATAATCGTTTTTCAAGACATAGTTAGTGGTGTCACTAGTAAAAAGAACTGTACCTTTCTTAATTTGATAATGTCTATAATAATCCGCTTCATCATAGGTACCATAGTAATTTCCAACAAAACCAAAAGATAAACTATTAGTGTTGTTCCTTCTAGCAACAGATGTTTTTTGTTCATTATTCACATACCAAGTAAAATCATGATTGACAAGTCCATCTGGTAAATCTCCTTCACAATTAAAAGCAACAGTAGATTCTCCTATAGCAGTTTCATCTTTAACATCAATCTCAACTATCGTCTTTCCGTCTTCTGCATGAGTGTGTACAACTTCATTAGTCAAGCCAACGGAGGCAGCTGCTGATAAAGTCATGAATGCGCTTACAGCAGTGATGATAAAAAATTTCTTCTTCATAAATAATTTTTCTCCTTATTTATAATGTGCGCGGAAATTATCCATATAAATCACATTTTTATTATTATAATATTCTCCGCGTGGAAATACAAAATTTAAGGTTGAAAATTCACTAGTTTTGAATTCGCTTAAATTTAGTTGGATGTGGTTCTGCCCAGGTTTAAGAGTGAATGAAATGACATCGCTATATTGTGAATAATATACACTCGTATTAGTAAAACGAACTGGAATGTCATAATCCATTGCATTATAGAAATCGACTTCAAAATAATCACAATCAGAGAAATTCGATTTTTGAAAATAATCATGATAGGTGAAGAATGTTAAGATTGGATCAAGTTTTCTTAGAGTTTCACCTCGTCCAATAATTTCCATCTTCATAGCTTTTTCACCGTGTGTTACATATGGGGAATCACTAGACATAGAAACACTACCAAAATTATTTTCATAACGAAGTTGGGCAAGTTGATTGTAATTTTCGAAATCGCCGAGCAATAAATATCTTTGCCCGTTTTCGTTTACTTCAACATTTCTAACATCGTTTTCAACAATTAAGTTTTTGCTACTACCTTGTCTAACTTCTTCTTCGTTTTTACCAATAGTAACGTCACCGTAATCAACAATAAAAGTGTCATCATATTCTTTGACGTAACAACAAGTTGGATCCTTTAAAAGAAGAGTCATTGATGAAGGAGTGCCACCAGAAAGAACATTTGGAAGATAGAATCTAAATTCTTCAATATTCTCTAAAGAGCGAACACTGGCTTGGATGGCTAAATCAACTTTATTCCATCCTTTTGTTAAATAGACACTAGAAACATCGGCATTAGTAGTGTAAGTAGTGCCATAAGAAGCGACAACCTTCATTTTATATTTGTCACCAACATCATTTGGGACATATATAGAGAAAGAAATCTTAGATAATTTAGAAGTATTTTCAAATTGTTTGGCATCGATAGCAAATGAAGGTTCATAACTAGAACTTTCTCTTCCATTAAGTGTAATTGATAATGCTTTTCCAGTTGATGAAGATGATTCACTAGTAACACTGATACTTCCGAAATTATCAACGCTCCAACCATGAGTTTGTCCATCGCTAAAATCGGAAAGAGTTTTTTCTTCTTCGACTAAGCGTTTGACGTAAGTGGATTTACTTCCACCGTTACTAACTTCAATATTAATAGAAGGTAAAGTTGAATTAATAGTGCATCTATAAAATCCATCTGAGCCTTTCTTTAATGTTGTGCCGTTAACACTAGCGGTCGCGTTTTGATGAGGTAAGATAAAGGAAACAATCTTCTCGTTAGCGTTACTCCCTTGAATACTTGGACCAAAAAGTAACGCTGTTGAACTATTCAACTTCTCGAAAGTTTCCATTATGGTATTTCTACTTGAAGTAAAATCGGTCGCTGATCCATTCGTAATAACACCTTGGAATTCACTTAGCATGACCTCTTCTAGAGCTTCGTCAGCAGAAAGACCATATTGATTATATATATCGTAAATAGCTTGGATGACTTCTAAGTCTTCCATACCATCACGATACGAGACTGCTCTTAGTGATGATATTGGGCCAAAAATGCCATATGGCTTACCTGGGTAGAAAATTTTTCCATCACTAACGTCAGTCATTGTTGATTGAAGTTGATCATATGTATTAATAATCGGCGTTGCACCGTTATCACTATCAGTGTAATTAATGGCGTCCCAGAGTAAATAACCATCAACACCATAATAAATCTGCATCCATGAAAGTAATCTTGGAGAAGTTAAATAAGAATTCATAAGCATATTTGGATATGGATATTGTGGACCAATACATGTATACCACCATTCTTCTTGATTACCACTTCTACGATAACCTTCTCTTGATTCGGCTGAATCATAACGTTCAACAGAAGCACAAGCACTAATATCACCTGCTCCTTCACTTTCAAGTGTTGAAATTGAATATGAACCAGGAAGGACATCAGGTATATCGATTAAGGTTTGACGGACAGTCGATTTATAATATGAATATGCACTATCAGAGGCTAAAGAAGTGTCAAGTTCTTCTGCTAAATCAGTGAGCATTTTCTTAAATGTTGTCGAAATATTTTCAACCATTTCCCAAGTAACTAGTGGGTTATCAACAGGTTCATCAATAAATGTCGAAAAATAGAAGAAAGCTTTATCTAGATAATTAGTATTATCTTCTAATGAAGCTTTAACAACAGCAGTAAGATATTCTTTACATAGCGGAACATTATAAGCAATTAACATATCATTGTATAATGAATAAGTTGCTTCATAGAAAAACTTGTAAGAAGAAAATCCGTATGAATGATAATATTTACGAAGTAGTTCGACATATTTTTCAGGTCCACCTTCACCTTCAAATGGAAGTGAAGAAGACATGCGATAGTCAAGCATTGTTTCATAATATTTAGTAGTTATTTCTTCATCACAAGAAAGTTCAGCACTATTAAAATGTTCAGTGCCCCATCTAGCAAAATGGTTTTTAGTAGATGGTTCGTCTGGAATAGTGTAATTAATGACTTTTACTGATAATGTCAAATAATGAGCGTATGAATCCGCTACAACTTTAATTTGTCCAGTATAAGTTCCAGCTTGTGTAGCTTTATTAGTTTTAACTTCAATATAAACACTTTGATTGACATCTTTTGGAAGCGTGTTTTCTCCATATTCTACCGCAGTGTCAAATGGAAGAAGAGCATCAGGAACAACTGAACCAGCTGGTAATGATGGGTTATTATATTTTGTATTAATACCAACACTAGAAATGTATTTAGCGTTATATAAAGAAATATTTTCTTTTGGAATAACATAACGATTATTACTTGATACTAAATCGGAAACAGTTACATCATATGCATTAATATCAGAAGTGCTTCTCAGCATTAATTGAGCGCCTTCTTTTTCATTTTTAGCCATTATAATATTCATTTTCTTTTGTTTAGTATCAACTTCAGTAGTTGTTCGTTCAATACGATCTACACTACTAGTGGACCAAATAGTAAGTGGAGAAAAAATAGATGAATTATTATCACTTCCACCACAACTAGAAAGAAGCATTCCAGAAATAAATAGTAATGACGATGCTAGAAAATATTTTCTTTTCATAAAATTAACTCCTTTAAATTAGAGTTTAGCTAAAACTTTGTCGTTCCAAGCTGTACCAGCATAAAATGATGAAAAATAATCGAAATATTGTTGAGCAGTCATATATCCATTAGTGCCAGACTTAACATTTAAAGATTGTTCCATTGGATATTCAGCAGCACTTTCAAGATTGTAATAAAGTGCGGTGCCTTTATAGAACACTTCGTTTTTAAGTGAATAGAAGACAAAATTAGCGTTCTCATTAATCGAAGCGATACTTTGCTCAGTTGTAGTCATAGCAACTGTTGATGGATATGTATGTTGGAATGGTAAGAAACCACCTTTAACATTCTGTTTATAAATATCGATGCATTCATCAGTTGCCATATTAAGTAAAAATGAAGTGGCTAATTTAGAAGCATTAGCATATGCAGGAATATAGGCAATATGGAAGTTAGCCATGGAAGGAGTAGTATTTCGAGCGGATTTAATTCTTTCGAAATCTTTTTCAGTGACTCCACTGTAAGAAGTTTCACCATTATCAATAGCTCGAACAACTTTTGCAAGTGTAGTATCATCACTAATTGATTTATCTTCTAATGTATTAATAATTGAAGAAATAACAGGAGTCTTCAATAATTTGACTGTTGAAGTAGTATTTGCACCACTTTCATTTTCTAGCCAGTCTCCACTTGGCATAAAAGCGAATTTCTTGCTTGAATTATAAAAGTCAGCTTGAACTTTCTTAAAAGCAGTTCCCCAGTTGACAGTTGAGGCTTTATCATAACCAAGATTATACCCGTTAGCGGAATCAGAACGAGTAAGAGGTTCAATAGCTTTAAGAGCTTCTAAACGACCTCGTTGTTGATAAATTCTGACATCTCTAGAATATGTTTTACCAGTCGCGTCATCATAATATTTAGCCTCGGTAAAATTATTATAACCTTCAAGGCCTTCATATTGTGCCCACCAAGAAATAAACATAGTTCGAGCAATTAAGTCACTATTTTTTGCAAATAATAAGTAGGTATTATTACTGCCTGTTCGATTAACAAAATTCTTACCTAATGTAACAAGCTCATCACTTGTAACAGGGATAGTGTAGTTACCACTGCCACCAAAGGCTTCATTTAAAACAGTTTCATTATAATATAAGCCTAATGTAGATGTTGCCCACGCTGTCGAATAATAATGTTCTTCATTTTTATTACTTACAAGTAGTTCATCTTTAATTGAACCAAACATTTTTTCTCCATAAGTGACACTTTCATTTGGAACAGTAGTGTTAAACATATCATCAAGTCGAAGGAAACCACCATCAACAGATTGATATTTGTTACATAATGACGCAGTTTGATAATCATAAACATCAAAATATAAGTCATAGTCGTTATTCTTTTTACCACCCTTTAATGAGTTGGTAATGTTATCAGTGCTAGTAGCGACTTCAATGTGAACATTTACACCTGGGTTTTTAGCTTTGTAATTTTCAGCAATCTTATCTAACCAGGTTGTACCATAACCTTTGTTAAGAATCATGATTTTAAGATTAGTTAAATCCTCGACATCATTATTAAC
>CAVIPP010000046.1:0-9639 GCA_963644615.1 Oscillospiraceae bacterium | reverse complement strand
GTATTCCATCAGCGTGTTCCTGCTTCTCTATGAAAACGCTGTTATAGTGATTGATGAGTCTTTTATAATCAACAAATCTAAAAAAGAAAAAGATACAAAAAAATGTAAAAACAGCGATTAAGATTCCACCTATAATTTCAAAATACAAATAATTTAAATAATTAGTTAAACAAAGCGTGACTATAAAAGTAGCAATCACTAATCCAATAGAAACAAAAAATAAAACCAAAAATAAGGTGTGTTTTTTCTTAAATGAATTTAAATCAGTTGTTGTATACATCTTATTCTCCAAATTCATTTTTAATCAATTCTTTAGCTACACCACTTCTAGCCTTAAGTAATTTACTTGCTTCAATCTTTTCAACAATTTCGCCTTTATCCATGATGTAGATATAATCACCCATCGCCATTGCTTCTTTAATAGAATGTGTTACAAAAATTGAAGTGGTTTGTAAATCTATTAAACACTTCTTTAATTCGCTTCTAAGTTCAAGCCGTAAAGGTTCATCTAAATTTGAAAATGGTTCATCAAACAAAAATACATATGGTCTTTTTATGATTGCTTTAGCAATACAAACCCTTTGTGCTTGTCCTAAAGATATTTGTTTAGGTTTACGAGTGAGAAGATATTCAATGTGAAGAAGTTTACTAACTTCGTAAACTCTCTGTTTAATTTCTTCTCCGCTTGCGCTTGTGTGTGTCAAAGGAAAAGCAATATTTCGAAAAACATTTAAATGAGGATATAGGGTTATATTTTGATTAACTAAAGCAATATTACGATCTCTAATAGAGAAATCAGTAATATCGACATCATCAAAATATATTTTTCCTTTGCTAGGATTAAGCACTCCTGAGATAAGGTGAAGAAGGGTTGTTTTACCACAACCACTTTCTCCAAGAATTACATTAATTTTTCCGTTTTCAAACTTAACATTTAAGTCATTCAAGACTTGATTGGTATTTTTCTTTTTTGAATAAGTAACAGAGATATCTTCAAGTTTAACGATAGGCATCTTAATACTATATTTTATTTGAAAACTGTGACATCGCTAATATAAATATCACCTTTTGTGTCTAATACACCTCCGGAGACACCATCTGCAACGGCGCAATATTCAAATTCAACTTTGCTAGAAAGTCCAGCGCAAGAATATTCAATATACTGCCATCCATCATTATCTGTGATAAATCCTTTTGGTTTGATATATTGTGCAGTTCCATTCCATTGAACACAGAATCCAAATTCAGTATCTGAATCATTGTAGAACCAGAAACCAAACTTTGAATAATCAGACAAGGTTATAGATGTTGTCAAATCTAAATATGTCCATTTAGTGCTTCCGTTTGCGCTAACTTTCATTGAACCATTCGTGTTTGCTCGCTTAATATCAGTTGAATAAGATAGACTAACACCACCACTAGAAATTAGGCTAACATTTGCTTGGACAACACCAGCAGGATTAGCAAAATTAAAGGCTTTAACTGGGTCGCTATTTTGACTTAAGTAGTCAGTATAGCCTTCAGCGAGTTCAAGTAAATCATTAACACCTTTAACCGCACTTCGATATGCACTATCAATTTGATAATAAAGTGTACAAGCTTCTTCAAGTTTTGCTATTTCAGTCGCGTCAGTAAACTTCATGTTTTTATTTAATAAGGCAACCTTATCATTCAAAGTATTAATAACATCTAAAATAGCTAAGTCGTCATCAGTGTAATTTGCACCAAAATAAACTTTCCAATCATCTAAATAATACGTGCCGTTAGTTTCATTGATTAAAACACCAAAACCAACTAAATCTTCATAACTAGTTTCGACGATAAGTCTAGAAAGATTATATTCTAGATAATTCCAACTATTAGCCGCTAAGCTAAAGTCTTGATTTGTGAAAACTACATCTCCCTTAGCGACAAGTGCAAGTGAGACCTTTGTCTCCACATCGTTTGAGTTATAAAGCCAAAGTGAGAATTTATCAATATCGGCAATATTTCTATCTTTTGCATCGCTCTCTGAAAATCTTTGAACGAAATAAGAATAATCTCCACTATCGGCTCTGACCATGTTCATTTTTAGTGAGCCACTACCTTCTTTAACATATGTTGTGTCATTATTAATTTCAAAAGAACATTGCATATTATAGTTATTAAATGGATAGACAAGTTTACTACGATACATGTCACTAACAGTTTCATAACCATTTAAAAGAACGACGCTATCATCTTTTTCTTTATTTTGCCCACATGAAGCAAGCATTAATATAGGAAGAAGTAGCAATAATAATTTTTTATTCATTTTCATATACGTTGTCCTCCTATTTATAGAATGAAACATTACTGATTGTGAAGTTTCTTGCATAACTATAAATTGATTCAGTAGAAGAATCATAGTTTTCAAGTTCAAATTTCAAACCAGATGCATTCGCGATTTTCGCATCATCCTCGAGAACGAAGTTATAATGGAAAGATCTTTCTTCGTTTGGATATAGATAGATACTCTTTACATATTTAGAAGAGACACCATCAATAGTTACATTCATATTAATGGCTTTATCAGAATCGTTTTTGAGTGTGAAATCAACACCATGTAGATTTGATAAATCACTATTTTTAATATCCACAAATAATTTGAATCTCTTATTTGCGTTCGCGCTTCCTTTATCGACTGCGTTCATATTGCAACTTAATTTACCTTCACTAGCAGTAACTGAAGAATTGTCACTTACAGAAACATTGTTCGTAGATGTAAATTTAGAAACGTAGTCTTTATAAGAAATATTATAGGTTAGGTTTGTAGTCATACCTAAAATTTTAAGCGTTTCTACTTTACATACATTAGATTCATAGACACATTTATAGCCTCTACCACTCTTAGATATATTCGTCGTAACATCACTACCGTTGATATTAAACGTGTTATAAATAGAATAAATTTCAGTCGTGACCTTATCACCATTTAGATAAGAATTAACGAGCATATTGTCATCACTTCGAAGCGCTAAGATGCGTTTAGCTATTTCTTCTCTAGCTAGTAAGACAGCTTGATCATCACTAACATAAAGTGCGTTAGTGATAACTGTGTCATAAACTTCATTCATAAGTGCTTCATAATCAAAAGAGACGCCATAAGTAGTTTCAGCTTTTTTAAGTTCTCTTTCGTAGACACTTAATAAATCATAATCATCCAGACCATCTCTAAAGGAAAGTAATCGATTAGATGGGAATGGAGAAGTACTTCCATATTTACCGCCTGGATAGACTAAAAAACCATCACCAGGACAATCAGCGTTCCTAGTTGGGGAAGTATATGGATCAATGAATCCACCATTCGCCGCGTCATTGAGTTCAGAATAAATGTTAACTGCATAATAAAGATATCCAGTTACATTTCTTCTTTTCATTGTCCAACCAGTTGTTCTACTTCCAAGGTTATAATCACCTAAGTGGAAGGTAGGATATGGGGCTTTAGGACCAACACATGTGTATGTCCAAAGTTCACCATTCGCATTTTCATCACGGTTATAATCGTATCTTGAATAATATTCACTATTTTCGAGTTGAGAAATATATGGACATGATATTTGATCGAGAGTTTCAACAATCGTACTATCAAATGTTGTTAATGGATTGACTCTATCGATATTACGTATTGAATTAACTATTTCTTCTCTTTTGTCGACATTAAATTTATTGAGTTCACCATCATTACTAATTTTAGTGACGATGAGATCTAAAATTTGTTCAAGTTGTCCATTTTTAGCAAAGAACTTAAGGCCTCTTTCATAGCCACCATTCTCTTCACGATACATATCCATTTCATCAAATGTTGTTAAATATAAATATGCGTACTTTAAGTAATTAATATCGTTTGTAGAATTGAGAACTAAATTATGAATAAAATCATAAAGCATACAGACAACTCTTTGATTATCATTTAAACTTGCTGGACGATTTGTTGGAATAGAAACAACAGAAAAGTTATAAGGAATATTGACAACTGGGAATGGAATAGAAGAATAATTTGGATTCTCATTTATCATTCTCACTTGATTATCAATATATGTCTTCATTGTTGACATATCAAACTTTGTTGGTGTTTCAACAACCATCGAATTAACTTTAAAGTCAGTTAACATATCAGTATAACTTTGAACAAGTTCATCACTTGCGTTATATTCACCGGCAAGTAAAGCACCTTTATAGACGAGGAACGATGATTTCATTTCTCTAGTGCCTTCATACTCAAAACCCCAGACAGTTGCACTGACAGGAATTTCTTTTATCGTTCCATCAAAATTGAATTTGATTGTACCAGTATAGACTCCTCCTGCAGTGTCACGATTAGATTTAATATCAACGACAAAACCTTGATATTCGTTTTGATTTATTTTGTTTTCTTTACTACTAATAGCGTATTCAACTGGTAGAAGGAAATCTGGAACTTTTGTCCCAGTTGGAAAATCTTCAATGTGGTCGAAATCTTTGTCGAGTTCAAGATAACGTTGCATATAAACTGTGACATTATCTTTTGAAATTGTCTTGTTAGTCGAACTAACTAAATCACTTATTTCGACAGTGAAATTTTCAATATTTTTATTAAATTTAAAGATGATTTGTCCAGCTTCTGATTCATTTTGCATCAATGAGACATCAATCTTAGCTGGAAGCTTATCATAATAGACTGAATGATCTGCATTTTGTGAAACTTTAACAGTTGAATAAACAGCAAAACACTCACTGAGAGAATCGTTTGCAGAACAACCAATCAACGAAAAAATTGTTGAGGCCGCCAAAAGCATAATTGGCATACTTTTATTTTTCTTCATAATAATTACCAAATTATTTGTTTATTTATTTTGCTTGATTCATTAAATCTTGAATATTTGGAAGTTCTCTCTTCACATATTCATAATTTACAGACATGATTTGATCTGGAGTCATAGCAGCTTGGTCATTCGTACCTTTTAGTAATGAAACTGTTGATCTACCTGTGTCGTTTTGGAAATGTAAATCAACTTTACCTAAGCAGAACAATTTAGCTTTTCTAGATTCATAGAACATATAATTTTCATCTAACGCAGCAATAACGCTCTTCTTAAATGTTGAGATTGTTGTATCAAGAGTTTCATATTCAGTGCATGGTGTAGCTGGTAAGCATAAACCATTCATTGTCTTACGATAACTATTAAGTCCAGCATCACTATACATATATCTTAAGAAAGCAATACCATTATTTTTATTATTGGCATACGCTAAAACGAAGGCTTGGTGATCGACACCACCACCTAAATAACTATAGTTTCTAGCGTCTCTGACAATTTTCATATCTTCACTAGATAGTGGAGCGTCTGCATCGTCTGTGTCATGTGTATCAACATAATCGATTGCTTCACTTAATTTTTTATCAGCGTTCGTATCGTTTTTAATAGACATTTTATTAACGATAGAACTGACGACTGGCATTTTGATAAAATCAACTTCACTTTGTAGACCTGTGCTATTACCAGATTCGTTTTCTAGCCAGCTACCATTCACACAAAAGACAGCACTGCCTTGATAGAAAGCTCTTTGCATAGAAGTGAAGTCAATTGATGTACCTGGATCTTGTCTATGACCATCGTTACCGTTTAATAATTGGCCTAAAACTTCTAATGCAGCAGTTTGTCCATCATATGTATAGAAATATTCATTCGGTTCACTTTGATCTGGTCCAAGACCTTTCAAAAAATAATTGGTCATTGTGTCATGGCCTTCATATTGGGCAGTCCAAACATTAATAATAGATGTATAGTATTCTGCTCTATCACTATAAATAAATGGATAAACTTGATTTGACTGAGGAGTTGTTCCTGGATATGTATAGTGCTTTGAATATATATCGTCACAAAGAGTCATGAGTTCATCTGTCGTATTAGGAATATCATCATCTGTGTATCCCATCGCATTCCAAATCGTAACATTACGAGTTACACCCATAAATCCACTCGTCCAAGGCATACCATAATAATGACCATCAAAATTGTAATAATCTTTCATGTCATCAGAAAGTTTTTCACCAATGGTCTTATCTTCACCTGCGTTTGTGTAGTTATAGACTGATTCTGTTAAATCTTCATATAAAGGTGAAGCTTTTTTAACACTCTTTTTAGTATATATATCTGATTCAAATGTTCCTCTTTTAGTGAACACTAAATCGAATTTTCCACCATTATCGACAGCGGTTTGAAGTGCATCTGCACCGGCTTGACCTGGATATTCACTGATTGTGACTTTTATACCAGTTTCAGTTTGGAATTTGTCCGCTAAATCTTTAACCCAGTCAATACCATAACCCATTTTGACTACACCAATATTTAAGCTATTCGCGTTATTTCCATTACAAGCAACAAGTGGAGTAATCATCGCAAATAGTGGTAATAATTTAAATAAATTGTTTTTTTTCATAATTGACCTCCCTCAACAATAGAAAATTATTATCCTTTAAGCCCACCAATATATACTTTTTCCATAATTGTATTTTGGAAAGCTATAAATAATATAAAGATTGGTAAAAATGCCATGACGACACCTGCAAAATATACTGGCCAAATACCTCCGCCATTATAAATTGCATCTTCTCGGTAGACGTATATACCATAAGATAAGTCGGAATAATCTCTCATATATAGATTTGTATATTCGTAGTTATTCCAGTTGGTAATAAACAACATAATAAATAAAGAAATCGCGCTAGGAATTAACATTGGAAGCATAATCTTAAAATAGACACCAAAATGAGTTGAACCATCAATTAAAGCTGCTTCTTTATATTCTGGTGATATTGATTTCCAGAATGCGTACATATAAAAGAAATTTGTACCAAATAATGTAATTTGAGAAATGACAATAAATGGTGAATTAATTAATGGGAAGACATCATTAGAAAACAAACGATATTCAGCAGCGCCTGCACCATATAAAGGAATGATAGAAAGAATGAGTCCAAGAGAATAAATGAACTTTGTTACTTTGTTTTTATAGTGCACTAATACGTAACAAACAGTGACAGTACAGAACCAGTTAATGAAAGTCATTAACACAGTTCTCCATATAGAATTCCAAAGCATCATTAAATAACTGATCTTTTGTCCACTATAACCAGTGACAGTAAAGTTAGAAAATGCTTCAAAATAATTTAAGAATCTAAATGAATGACTATCAATTGTGAATAATAATCCTTTTCTTTCTAGATAATCCCAATATGGAGTTAAGCCAACTTCATAGGTGTAGTCTTTAAGCGAAAGAAGGAAGCCAAAAATAAAGAATGATAAAACGTATAGAGCGTATAACGCTAAAATAACAAAAGCAATCGCAAAAACTACTTTCATAGAGTTGCTACGTCTTTTTCTTTCAATTCTAGTTGATGATGTGTTATTTTGACTTGCCATATTATTCTCGATCCATTGTAAATTTCTTAACGATGAAGACAATTGGTATTGTTAGTAATGATAAAACCATACCAATCGCACTAGCGAAACATAAGTCTTGAGTACGGCCTAGGTTACCAACAACATATCTATACATTTCAAAATTGAGTGTCGTAACTTGATTGACATCAATTTGGTTATTAAGAGTTGGGTAGAATGCTAGTAATGGTCCACTTGCGCCAAACATACCGGTAAACGAAAGTAATATCATTGTAGATATTGTCGGCCATATAGTTGGTAGGATAATTGAAAATAATTCTCTCACCCAATTACATCCATCAAGTTCACCAGCTTCTAATATTTGTTTATCAATGGAATTCATTGCACCATTTAAAACGACAATGTTTCCACCAAACGAGAAACTAATTGAATAAAACACCAGAGTAAACATTGCGATATGACTATTCTTTAAAAAGAATGGAGCGTATCCTATCGCAGCTTCTTCTCCTTGTTGTATCTTTAAATAGTGGAATGGTCCACCCATAGAAAACATCTGTATAAATAAAGCGATTAGAACAGAGGAAGTAATAATAGTTGGTAAATATGTAATGACTCTAAAGAATTTATAACCTCTAATCTTCTTATATATAAAATATGAGAACAAAATTGAGATAGGCAATGATATCAATAATCCAGCAAAGAAATATATCAATGTATTAATAGTGGCTCTGCCAAGAGAGCCATTTTCATAAAAGAATTCTTTAAAAACCTTTACATAATTATCAAGAGTAAAATCCTCCATTACTCCTTGAGGATCATCAAAAAGAGTAATGCTAGGATCTTTTCTAAATGAAAGTACGAAAGAATCAAGATGGACATAGAGCCAAAACACTAAAAACCCAATAGTTGGTAAAAGTAAGACTAAAAACACAAAGATATTCTTATGAAATTCCTTGCTAGAAGTTACTTTTCTAATTTTAGTTTGTAATGAAACTCGTGATTGTACCATCATGATTCTTTCGTTTGATTAATTAAAAATTACGCGGCTTGATAAATTGAGGTTAATTTAAGACCAGTGATACTTTTTACATCTGATAGCGCAAATGTAACACCATTAACAAATCCGTCTTTAAATGCGTTTACTGGGATCTCAAGTTCAGTCCATGCATTAGCGTTTGCTGTCAAATTCGTAATAAGAGCCCACTCGTTTGCGTAAACAAAAATTGAGATATTATTCTCAGTTGGATTATAGACAGCAAATTTAACAGCTTTTGAAATAGTTGCTGAGCCTATAGGTGTAAAATTACAGCACCAGGTACTATCAGTAGCACTTACTTCAGTATAAAGTCCATACATAGCGTCATAGTTGATAGACGAACTAGAAATGACTGTTTGATTACCGAGAGTACCGATACCCCATTGATAATTAAGAACTGTTCCAATAGTGGCGTACGCAGTTTCATATTCTTCAAGTGTTGAAAGATTAGTAACATATTTTTTCACAGTTTCAGAAAGAGCATCATATTCACTTCTTGCTTCCAAGATTTGTCCACCGTTCCAAAGAGTTAATTTAGTTTTATCGAGATTAGTTAAAGCATTGATTTTATTAACGGTACTTTGAGCTTGAGCCTCGTAATAAGCTGATTTAATTCCATAAAAGTTGGTGATTTTAATAGTTTCACCATATTGTAATCCGTAATTTGCACTGCCACCTAAATATGGTCCCCAATAAATACTTTGAAAGTTTTTAGCACTATCAATAAACAAACTTTTCATAACATCCGATGATAAAGTAATAACATTCCATCCTTGAGGCATAGTTGATGTTGCAGGAGGGTACTGCTCTATTATTGTTTTTTTAGTTAAATCCAAATAATGGTTAAAGTCGTTTGCAGTAAAATGCCATCCAATAGTAGCGTTTGGATTATATATTGCAAATGTAAAATAGTCATACTCATCAAAATTTATATCTGTAATTAAACTATATGCTGATTGCTTTTCAGCCTGCGTTTTGTCCCAAGTACAAGTAAACCCTCTATACGTACCATAAGTGCTATCAACATCATCACTTATCGTGGTTTCTTCGAATGCTTCCATATCAGAAGAAGAAACCACACATTCAAAATAATCGTTGAATTCTAACAATTTATCTCTATTAGTCACCTCTTCTTTATATTCATTACTAATTTCATTATATTTATCGAGCACTACTTGATAACCAACATTAGGAATAACT
>CAVIPP010000045.1:0-9834 GCA_963644615.1 Oscillospiraceae bacterium | reverse complement strand
AAAAGCCTTAAATAGAGGCAGGTTCAGCAATCAATGGCAAGCGAAAGCATCAATATCGACGAATTAGAACAAAGCCGTTCACAGGCAGCAACAACCGCCTCACAAACCGTTAAGATTTCTAAACAGGTTGTATCAGATCATAACACTGATGCTTCTGCTCACCAAGATATTCGTAATCTTATTACTGACGCTTCTACTGATAAAGCCGGTCTTGTCTTTATCGATGAAACAGTAACTAAGAAGGATATTTTTAATGCGGTCCCAAATGTTCAAGGTTTAATCAACTACGTTAAAGATACGGTTGGTGAAGCAATTTATTACGCAGGTCAGATCGATATCGATAGTGCTGTAATCGGACAATATTTTACCATTTTCAAAAAGGTTCGTAAAGGAGCCATGTTCCGGTTTGTTGGTGATTCTGAGATTAGTTATAATGATCACCTTTATGGATCTGAGGACTATGTAATTGCTAATACTGCAATGGAATCTGGGAATATGCCTTTCGAGAACTTCGATTGGTTTAATTCTCAGGATAAAGACGTTGTAAAAATAGAAAAGCCACAAACAGTTTCTAATAAGACTTTAATCAATACTGATTTAACTGATGCTAGTAATACATTCCGTAAAGCGGCGAAAGATATTGATGGAACTGTATATATTGCTGATACATTATCTGGTGCTAAGAATGATGAGAAAAGTGGTAAGTATGATGTATTAAAGGCTTCAGTATTACAAGACGAATTAAATAAACGCCTTTCAGTAGAAAAGTCAACAACTGCTTCAAATAAGACTGTATTCATACCATGCGATAATGATGGTTCTTCTGCTAACTTAGAAGTAGAAAAGGTATATAAACTTACCGATGTTGTCGTTAATGATTCTGATTTTAAATTTCCAACAACTGAACAATATAAAGACCTTGCTGCTACAGAATATCTTGCAACGATGAGTTATGTGGACAGTCGAGATATTTCACAATTCCTTAAAGAGAATAAACCGGTGGTTAGCCCTATCTTTGTTAATGGTGTGTTTAATGCGTATAGGCAGGATGGCACATTAGCTCAAACTTCAACTGTTACTGAATCCTCAGCGGTCATTTCTAAGACCTTCTTACAAGGTTATAAAGTAACATTTACATCTAATTTCAAATGGGTTCATAATGATAAAAATTTTGATCCAACCCGCTGGGATATTGGAACATTTACTACAGATCCAGCAACACCTGATAAAAAGGTTCTTCCTGCATCAGGGGTAGCATCTACAGTAAAGCTTCTTCTTGGAACAACCTCTTCATTTGTTACTACAGATCGAACTGGAACTATTTCTTATTATGCACCTAAAACTGGTTTAATTGTTGATAATGGAAACGTCAAAATAGCCACAGGCGAGAATACTAGTTCTAATACCACAAAAATAACCTTTTATCAAGAATATTACGGTCTCTGGTCTAAGAACACAACTATTACTGCTACAGATATTAAAGCAGCAAAGGCTCTAACCCATAGTGTTCAAACTAAACCTAGTATGACAATATCTGGTATTACCTATCCAGGAACAGATGATCAATTCTACTTTATTGCATATCCTTCCACCTGGGCAGATATAACCACACTTAAAGGTACCAAGGATGGTAATACAGCAGATTATAAAGACTCTTTCGAAAAACTAGCTGATACGGTTACAGTTACTAATGAAGCCGGACTAGTTGTTAACTATAAAATATACCGGTCTAAAGATATGAGCTCTTACGCCGGATTCACATTCACTATTTCCTAACCACTTTCTTATATGGCAGTTAAATTTGGCAGCATCCTAGAACCAAACAATCCGAATACTACAGCAATCGCTAAAACGGTTCATCTTTCTGGTGCCCGTTCTGTTCCAACGTATGCGGACCTTAATAATATTATTCCGACGGTCTTATCACCTAGTTTTAACCCTGCCACCGGAACAATCGATACTAAAGATGCGATTGGTCAGGTCTGGTATGTAGCAGATGAAAACAAATATTATAGGTTATCAAATATTCGAATTACTGGTGACAAACCTCCATTTACTCCAGTAACCTCCTGGGAAAACTTTGCAACATCGGTTGTTGCTTCACAGGAACGATGGATTCATGATTATATCGCTAGCGGCGTATCAACACAATCCATTATTGGTTATAATCCACAATCTGGTTCTAGCACTGCTAATAATATCTACTTTACTGATGCAAATCAGATAAAGTTCTTAACCGGAGGAAAGTATTTCAAATTAGATTCTTCCAATGGATCTGATGACGTTGATAATCCTGCACTTATTGTTACGGAGTCAACGCTTAATAGTAAAGTCGATACAATTTATACTGCTGATATCAATCCATTATGGGGTTCTGTTGAAGATATTGTAAAGTATATTAATACTGATATCGCTGGTTACATTAATGATTTGTATTCTAAGGTAGGAACTGTAACCGCTAATGCAACTTGGTCTGGAATAATTGGTGATAAAACCACTCAAAGCGGGAATTTGCCAAAAGGAACAGTTAAAGCCATCGTTGGTGACACTAATGACTATGTTGTCCAATTTGGAACTAACCAAGTAGATTTACAAAATGTTATTCGGGACGATAACAATAATGAACTTTCTCGTGCTAACATTCTAGTTGGTAAGAATGCTGTTACTAAGAAACAACAAGCCATTGTTTATACAACATCTCGAGATGTTTCCGCAAACAAGATTGTTTCCATGGATGAATTGACTATTAATCCAAATTCAATTTATCTTGGTAATCAAGACACTACTACATTTACTGCTCGTGATAACCTTACTATTACTCCTGGTGTAATATCAATGTATGCCGGGTCTAATATGAATATTCAGCTTGGAACAAAATCTGAAAATCATAATATTAATATTATCCCAGATTCTACCAATGCACTATATGGCGCCACATTTACAAATCTTCCGTTAAATGTTGAAACTCTTAATTTTAAGAATGGAACGACATTAACATCATTTAACACTGCAGTTAATGACATAATTGATACTAAGGTCTATACCAGAAACATCAATATTACTAATAAGAGTAGAATCCTTACTACAATTGATCCAGGTGAACTAGTGGTTTACCATGCAACTTCTAGTAATGGATTTATTGTTAGAACAAAGCCAGCAACTGGTAATCTCTACCAATTACAATTATTGTCTACCAATGGTCGTCAATCGTATCAATATAATTTTCCGCTTACTGGTGGCACTGTTGCGCTTGAGTCTTATGTAAATACCCAAATAACAAACTTATCTACGAATTTTACTAATATCGTTGGTAATCTCCAAGAACAAATTACCGACAATTATGATGAGCTTGATGGCAAAATTACTGATGTAAATGCACGGGTTGATACCACCAATGCTACCTTAAAAACAACAACCACCAATCTATCAAACCATGAAAAAAAGATTGCCACGGTATCCGAATATGGTCACGTAATGCTCGGAACCAAAGCAGTTATTTCTAATAACTTCGTATGTATTGGTACTCACACTAATGGTGGCTTAGTATTTGCTATTGATACGGCATTAAATGCAACTTCTAGTCAGCCTCTAAAGAACTCTGTAATTACTGCAGAACTTGCTAAGAAAGCCACTACAGATGCTCTTACTACAGGGTTAGCCACAAAGGTTGACAAGGATATGACCTCTGTTACAGGTCGTGAAATGGTTGTTCAGCTTGCTAATGGAACTGATATAATGTCAGGTCTTGGTATCCATGATGGTAATGTAATGGCAATCGGAAATGGTATTGGTGACGCAGTTGTCGCTAATGGCCTTGGTGTTGATGTAGCAACTGGAACTTCTTATCTCTACTCTGATAATACTGAATATAATTTAACTGAATTAGTAAAAACAACTATTCCGGGTATTCAGAATACCTTAGCAACTAAAGCTGATTCTACTACTCTTACAACAGAACTTGCAAAGAAAGCTGATAAAGCTACAACTCTTGCAGGTTATGGAATCACCGATGCTTATACAAAAACTGCAACGGATACTGCATTAGCAACTAAAGCCGATAAAGCTACAACTCTTGCAGGTTATGGTATTACAGATGCCCTTTCTAAGACGGTAACAACTCAACAAACGGTTGCAGGTTCTGTTAAGGTTAATAATACCTTCTACGCTACTACTATCTACGAAAACAATACTTCACTAGCTAATAAGTATGCAGCTAAATCACATACTCATGCAATTAGTGATGTTACAAACTTACAAACAACGTTAGATAGTAAAGCTTCTACAACTGATGTAGAAACATTAACCAATAACCTTGCTACAGAGGTATCTGATCGAGAAACGGCTGATACAAATCTCCAAACATCGATTACAACAAATGCCACAAATATTACTACCTTACAAGGTAAAGTGTCAACACTTGAAACCAATGCACTTTCTAAGACTACTACGGCACAACAAAGTGTTGCAAGCGAAGTAAAGTTTAATGGTGGTATTCGTGCTGATTCAATCAAGACGCTTTATGGAACATCCTTGTTTACAACAGTAAGTGCTAAAGGTTTTGATTTTACTGGAATATATCGAATGTTCCCGTATCAAAGTACCGAAGCATTCTTTGAATCTACTGTAGCAGGTGGATCTAATACACTATTACGTGCTACAACGATTTATGAGAATGGTGTAAGCCTTGCTGATACCTATGCAAAGAAGGCTGACGTATATACTAAAACAGAAACCGATTCTGCAATTGTTGCGGTTATTTCTAATAAAAATAAAAGTGTTTGGAGTCCAGAGTTCACTACAACGGATTACGATTCTACAGAAGAAGCTTATAAATGGATTATTGGAGTTTATACAATTCCTGGATATTCAAATGCGCTTCCGATTGTTCAGATATATGAAGATTCTAGTGCAACTGGAACGCCAACACCCGCAGGTGCTACTGAATTAGAACTAGTTCAACCTAAGATTGCTGTGACTTATGATAGCACTGGTACAAAAGCTGCAGTGACTGCATACTTTAATTTCGAATCTGCTGATCTTCCGATTGTTGCATATCGATATAAGGCACAAATTTGGTTCCCAGGAATGAGAGTGTAACAACTGAAACTGGAGGTTACCCGATCAGTAACGTCAAGGTTAAAGTACTAACACAAGCTGAATATGATGCAATCACTGAAAAGGATGAGGATACAATCTACTTTATTAGCGATGCAGAATAGTTTTTGATTGGGATTGCTGAAACCCTAAGACCAAATAAATTAAGAAAGCTTACCGAGAGGTAAGCTTTCTTTCTTCAAAAAATAAAAATCTTATTTGTAAGTCGGTGTTTTCGCTACAGAGGTTCCAATCACAATCTTAGCAATAGCATCATCTACTTGGAATTGCTTAGCGTCCAAAGTAACACTAGTAGGTTGTGTATCAATAACAGGAGCACTATCAGGCTTATTCACTGTTAATGTAGCTTCTTGGGAGTATGTTGACCCGGCTGAATTATATACATGACAACGGAAAACTTTACCATCATCATCTACGGAAATAGAAGACATACGAAGCTTTGAAAATATTGCTCCAGGGAGGTTAACCCATTTGTCATTTTTATCTTTAACTTGCCATTGATAATTAATGCCAAGCCCTGATGCTTCACAGGAAAACACTACATCTTCATCAGAAGCATATTGGTCAAGAATTTGCTGACCAATTGCTTTATCAAGTTTGATCTTACTACCGCGTGTTGCTAATCCGTTATTTAGTTCCATAGTGTTATTTCCCGTATACTGTCATTACATATGTGCCACGTTCTACGTCAGTCCCTTCAGTTGCTATAATACACGTTACTTTTCTATCTGCGTATTTTATATCTACTGAAGAAACTGTTCCATCTGATAAAGCTATCTGGATAATCGGAATATTTTTATAAATGCCACTAAGATTTTGCACCCATTTTACTCCGCCTATATCGGCATCATATTTTAATTTTTCATTAGGATAGGATTCAACCGTATCACCGGCGATCGCCGTTTCTCCAAAGCATGTACATTTATAAGAACTATCCACAATTTCAGTTTCAGCAGTTGAAATCCAAAAATTTACAACCTGGTTGCCACTAGCGCTATTTGCATCCCATTTAGTTGCCGCTAAAACTAATGATCCATCACCTTTGAAAAGTTGAATTACTGGAGGAGTTTTATATACATTATCTAATGGTTGAACCCATTTAATAATACCTTTTTCTACAAATGTGGCGGTATACGTGGTTATATCATGTGATTCAATGCCTTTGCCGAATTTGAATTCCATATTTTCAAGATCGGCCATAGTGGCTAAAGTACCACCTTCTTTATTATAGTCACCTGTTGGAAGTTCAAAGAACCCAGATTTACCACTATCTTTTACATCAAAACCTGGAAGACCGTCTTTAAATTTTAATGCCGCTGTTCCAGATTGAACCGTTAATGAAATTTCATTATCGTCATCGATAATATTCTCTGACTTAAATGATCCGGTATTAACAACGGTTTCTAAATACTGAACAGGCATGTTCTTACTTTACTGATTTGTCTATTATTTATAGTTTTGGGCTTAGCCCAATAATTCTGCAAACTGTTCATAAGTTTTTCATCATTTTATGTAGGCCTTTAATCTTTACTTCAATAATTACGCTCTACATTATTAAATCTTTATTCTTTCTAGGCTTTCTTGGTTAAGGCTAAATTCTAAACCAGGAAAGCTTTGAAAGCCTAAAGGTAAAACAAATTTAAAAAACATGCTTGTAATTAAACGTAGTGGTAAAGAGGTCGAATACGACCAGTCGAAAATTTTTAATTGTATCAATAAGGCTAACAATTCAGTCGATCAAGAATTTCGTTTGTCTGAAGATAAAATAAATGATATCGTAACTAAGATAACGAATAATTATAAAAAGCTTAATCGCGCTATCGAAGTTGAAGAAATTCAGGATAAGATCGAAGAACTACTAATTAAGAACCGTGCTCACCTCGTTTCTAAGAATTACATTACTTACCGTTATAAGAAGGCTCTTCTTCGTAATAAGAAGGACCTTGATTCTCGTATTCTTTCCCTATGCGATGATGATAATGAAGATATTAAACAGGAGAATGCAAACAAGAATCCGACTATTGCAGCAACACAACGGGATTACATTGCTGGCGAACTAAGTCGCGACATTTCTTCTCGTCTTCTTATCCCGAAGGATGTCCTTAAAGCACACAATGATGGTCTTATCCATTTTCATGATATGGATTACTTTGTTAACCATATTCATAATTGTTGCTTAGTTGATATGGAAGATATGCTTCAAAATGGAACATGCATTTCTTCTACACGTATTGAAAAACCAAAATCTTTCCGAACAGCTTGTACAATTCTTACACAGGTTATTGCCCAGGTTGCATCTAATCAATACGGCGGACAATCGGTTGCAATTAGTTCTCTAGCACCATTCGTAGATATTTCTCGTCAACGTATTAAGAAACGTTTCGCTAAAGCATTTAAGGATGCAGGTATGCGTGTTTCGGAAGAGAAACTTAACTCTGTGGTAGAAGAACAGCTACGAAGTGATATTAAACAAGGTGTTCAGTGTATTAACTACCAGGTTCTTACACTGCTTACAACCAATGGGCAAGCCCCATTTATTACATTCTTCATGTACTTAAATGAAGCTAATAATGAACAAGAAAAACAGGACCTTGCTCTTATTATTGAAGAATTTCTAAAACAACGTATCCAGGGTATTAAGAACGAAAATGGCATCTGGGTTTCTCCGGCATTTCCAAAGCTAATCTATGTCTTAGAAGAAGATAATATTAAAGAAGATGGTAAGTATTATTACCTAACAGAACTTGCTGCAAAATGTTCTGCTAAACGGTTAGTTCCTGATTACATTTCTGAGAAGGTTATGAATGCTCAGAAAATCGATAATAAGGGTATTGGCCATACGTATGGTATTATGGGTTGCCGTTCTGCTTTAACGCCCTATCGTGAAGAATATGATGTTAAGCTAGAGGTTGCTCCTGAAACACTTTCTGATGAGACACAACTTAATATTCTACAGAATAAAGAATATGAAGTTAAACGTATAAATGGTAAGATTAAGAAATGCCGTCCTGAGTATGTAGAAGTTAAAGATGGTGAGGTTGTAGCACATTTCTCTTTCCCGTCATATAATGGCCGCTTTAACCAAGGTGTTTGCACTATTAATCTTCCTTACGTTGCATTACTAGCAAACGGGTCAGAAGATGAATTCTGGAAACTACTTGATGAAAAGATTGAACTTTGTCATAAAGGTTTACAAGCTAAGCATAATCGTCTTAAAGGAACTAAGTCGGACATTTCACCTATTCACTGGCAACATGGGGCATTAGCTCGTTTTAAACCAGGCGAAGTAATCGATCCACTTCTTTATGGTGGGTATTCTACTATCTCACTTGGATATGCTGGTTTGTGGGAAGCAGTATATGCTCTTAATCATCATAAATTAACCGAACCAGAAGGTGAAGCCCTTGGGCTTAAGATTATGGAACGTCTTAATGGGTATTGCAATAAATGGAAAGCTGAAGAGAATATTGCATATTCTCTATACGGAACACCGATTGAATCTACTACGTATAAGTTTGCTAAAGCACTTCAGAAGAAGTTTGGTAAGATTGAAAACGTTTCAGATCATACCTATATTACAAATTCTTACCACGTTAATGTTCGTGAACATATTAATGCTTTTGATAAACTAACACTCGAAAGCAAGTTCCAGAAACTTTCACCTGGTGGTGCTATCTCTTATGTAGAAACTGCACGGCTTGATAATAATATTCCAGCTATTCTAGAGATTATTAAGCACATCTACGATAATATCATGTATGCAGAAATTAATACATATTCTGACTACTGTGATGCCTGTGGTTTTGATGGAGAGATTAAACTAATCGAAGCACCTGGAGGTAAGCTTATCTGGGAATGTCCAAACTGTGGCAACAGGGACCTTAACCAAATGAGTATTTTACGACGGGTCTGTGGTTATTGCCTTTCCTCTAATCACGCTTCCCAGGGCCGCCTGGGTGATATTCATGACCGCGTTTCACACATTTAATCGATGAATTGACATGAGAAGGAATGGCGTGAAAAACCATTCCTTCTATTTTTTTTTCTTATATGAATTTTGAGCTTATTAAGCCTATCGATGCTGCTAATGGAATCGGAATACGAGTTTCTTTATTTGTAACCGGTTGCCGGCATAATTGCTTTAATTGTTTTAGTAAACACTTACAGGACTTTAATCGAGGTAAACCTTATACTGAAAAAGAAATCCAACTAATTCTACAGTATCTAGAACCTCATTATATTAATGGTATGACTATTCTTGGTGGAGACCCGATGGAACCTGAAAACCAAGAATGGGTATGTAAAACTATCGAAGCTATTCGAAATAAGTTTAACCATATTAAAACAATCTGGGTCTACACTGGAGCATTGTATGAGAATGTTATCCATGTTGACTCTAGATATAGAACAGCCTATACTGATAAGATTCTACAGAATATTGATGTATTAGTAGATGGACCTTTCTTAGAAGCCAAGAAAGATATTCAGCATACACCATTTAGAGGTTCAACTAATCAGCGATTAATCGATGTTCCTGAAACATTGAAAGCGGGTAAGTGTGTTGAATTGAAGTACCCGTAAGACTAGCTTCAAAAGCTTTATTAGAAACTTGGCGATTATGTCAGGTTTCTTTTGCATTACCGAGGTTGGGGCTAAAATCTTAAATAGAAAGTTAGCAAGCATATATTCATCGATGGCATACAAAGACATTAAAACAAT
>CAVIPP010000044.1:0-10319 GCA_963644615.1 Oscillospiraceae bacterium | reverse complement strand
CAATTTATGTTTTGAAGTATAAGTTTTAGTTCCCTTTTTTTAAAAAATTAACTAAGATTTTGTTTATTTTTCGCTTCAATGATTAGTGGAATTTCTTTAAATTAGTATCTACTAAAATCTTTAATATTTAATAGACTATTTTGTTTTGGGAGTCGTCTTTGATTTTGCTTATAAATTTAGACCCAGTTTTATTCATTACTTATTATTTTTTGTCGCTTATAGCGCAAGCAATATTTTATAACAAACAAAAAATATAATGTATAAAATTTGCAAGTTTGCTTATATACAGACAACTCTAAGAGTTGCTTTTTTTGATAACTTATATTTTAATATACATATGCTTTTTAGCATACAAACATTAGAAAGATTATTTGAAAGTAAATGAAGACAGTCGCATTAATTATGGCCGGAGGCAAAGGCGAACGCTTTTGGCCCAAAAGTCGTAATTTATTACCTAAACAATTTCTTCAACTTGATAAAGGTGAAGGAACAATGCTTCAACAAACAGTTAGACGCATTCAACCTCTAGTAAATCTAGAAGATGTTTTTATTCTAACAGGAGCAATGTATAAAAACCTCGTCAAGAAACAACTTCCAGATATTCCAAATGAAAACATTATTTGTGAACCAATGAGTAAAAACACTGCACCAGCGATTGGTCTTGGTGTTGAGCACGTTCATTTAAAATATAAAGATTGTGTCATGTTTGTACTCCCTAGCGATCACTTAATAATGAACGAAAAGGAATATCAAAAGGTTCTTGAAGAAGCGAAAAAATTCGCCGAGAAAAATGATGCTTTAATTACAATTGGAATCGATCCAAGTGAACCAAATACTGGATATGGATATATAAAACTTGGTGAAGAAGTTAAGAAAAATAGACTTTACAAAGTTGATGAATTTAAAGAAAAACCAGATTTAAAGACCGCTAAAAAATATATTTCTAGTGGTAATTATTTATGGAACTCAGGGATGTTTGTTTGGAAGATGTCCACAATTAATGAAGCGTTTAAAAAATTCCTACCTAAACAACATCAAGACTTTACTTGGTTATTCAATCAATCAGCGAGAAAAAGATGGAAAAATTACAATCGTGTATTTTCAGAACAAGAATCTATCTCCATTGATTATGGCGTCATGCAAAAAGCAGACAACATCTTTGTTATTGCCTCAGATTTTGGTTGGGACGATGTCGGTAGTTGGCTAGCCTTAGAAAGAATAAATGGTGTCAACGATGATAAAAATTCTATTATTGGAGATAATGTTGTCACATATAACACGACGGAAACAATTATTAATTCAACAGGTAAGAAATTAATCGCTACTGTTGGAATTAACGATTTAGTTATTGTTGAAACAGACGATGTCTTTCTAGTTTCTACCAAAAAAGATGTCTCTAATGTCAAAGAAATTATTAAAAAACTCAAAGAAGAGAAAAAAGATAAATACATCTAATATTCATTTGTTAGAAAGGAATAAAATATGAAAAGCGCATTAATTACAGGTATTACAGGACAAGATGGAAGTTATTTAACTGAACTTCTCCTCTCAAAAGGCTATAAAGTCTATGGAATAATGAGAAGGAAAGCTAAAGAAGACTATGGAAATATTGAACACATAAAAGACAAAGTGACAATGTTATACGCTGATATGACAGATTTTGCTTCATTAGTGTTAGCAATGAAAGAAGCTATGCCAGATGAAGTATACAATTTAGCAGCGCAGTCATTTGTTAAAGCAAGTTGGGATAATCCAGTATCCACAGCTGAAATAGATGCATTAGGAGTTTTAAATATTTTAGAAGCAATTAGAATCGTGAAACCTGATGCAAGATTTTATCAAGCATCAACTTCTGAAATGTTTGGTAAAGTCCAAGCTATTCCACAATGTGAAACAACACCATTTTATCCACGATCACCATACGGGGTCGCTAAGCTTTATGGCCATTGGATAACAATCAATTATCGTGAATCTTATAATTTATTTGCTTGTTCAGGAATTCTTTTTAATCACGAATCTGAAAGACGTGGTTTAGAATTTGTAACTAGAAAGATTACTAATGCGGTCGCAAGAATTAAACTCGGTAAACAAGATGTTCTTGAACTTGGTAGTTTAGACGCTAAACGAGACTGGGGACATTCTAAAGATTATGTCAAAGCGATGTGGTTAATGCTTCAGCAAGAAAAACCAGATGATTATGTCGTCGCAACTGGAGAAACTCGTGAAGTAAGAGAATTTGTTAAATCAGCATTCAAAGCCGTTGATATTGATATAGTATTCTCTGGAAAAGGTGTTAACGAAGTCGGAAAAGACGCTAAGACTGGGAAAGTCCTTGTCAAGGTTAACCCAGCTTTCTATCGTCCAGCAGAAGTAGAATTATTGCTCGGTAATCCAGCTAAAGCAGAAACTAAATTAGGTTGGAAAAGAGAAATTTCTTTCGAAGAACTTGTCACTAGAATGGTGAAAAACGATTTAGAACTTGAAAGTAAATAAAATGAAAGCTCTAGTTATTGGTGCAGCAGGATTTGTCGGTCCATATCTATGTCAAAATCTCATAGATAATTCCTTTAATATTGTTGCAACAAAATTAGAAAACGAAAATGCAAAAGGAAATTTCAAATTTGTTAATTTAAACATCCTTAACAAAAGCGAAATTGATGACTTACTAAAGGAATATAAACCTGATGTCATCTTTCATTTAGCAGCGCAATCATCAGTTAAATTATCATGGGCAAAACCTCAACTTACATTTGAGATTAATGTTATTGGAGCGATTAATCTGCTTGAATCAGTTCGCGAAAATTTAATGAAAACAAAAATTGTCTTAATTGGTTCTGGTGAAGAATATGGTGAAATATCTGCTGATATGCTTCCAGTAAATGAAGAGACAAAAATAAACGCAAATAACTTTTATGCTATTTCAAAAGCAACGCAAAATAGTATCGGAAAAATTTATTCAAAAGCATATGGACTTAATGTTGTCTCAGTTAGAGCCTTTAATCACATCGGTGTCGGCCAACTTGATACATTTGTTATTCCTTCATTTTGTAAACAGGTTGTGGAAATCGAAAAATCAGGAAAAGCTGGAACAATAAAAGTAGGTAACCTATCTTCAAAAAGAGATTTTACTGATGTTAGAGATATAGTTAATGCTTATCGTTTACTTGCTTTAAAAGGAAAGTCTGGAGAGACATATAATGTTGGAAGTGGAAAAGCATATAAGATTGAAGATTTACTCAATATAATACTTTCGCTATCTACCTCTTCAATAAAAGTTGAAACAGATCCGAATAGATTTAGACCTGTGGACACTCCTGAAATTAGAGCAGATATCTCGAAACTTATTAAGGATACTGGCTACGAAGTGAAGTACAATATTAAAGATACGATTGAAGAAATTTTAAATTCATATAGGAAAAAAAATGAACAATAAGAATGTATTTAAACAAATATATGATTATCGTCAGATGATAAAAGGACTCATTCATAGAGATCTTCGGGGACGATATAAAGGAAGCGTTCTAGGATTCTTCTGGACATTTTTAAATCCACTTCTTCAGCTTGTTGTCTATACAATCCTTTTTGGCATCTTATTAAAATCAGGTATTCCTGATTTTTATCTATATTTATTCATTGGTCTAATTCCATGGATATTTATGTCAACTTGTGTCTCTGGTGGAGCAGGCTGTATATTAGAACAAAAAAGTTTAGTTACTAAAGTAAGATTCCCTCGCGAAGTTATCCCTATTAGTTATGCGACAACAGCGTTCATAAACATGCTTTTAACTTTTATTGTCATTTTTGCTGTTATTGGGGTACAAATGACAATCAATTCTTGGGGAGTAGGTTATCCAGTTAATCCTAATGGTAATGCTTTTAATTTCTTACCACTTTTATCTTTACCACTTGTGTTCATTATTGAATATATTTTAGGGTTAGGAATGACATTTTTATGTTCATCAATAACTGTCTATTTTAGAGATATGCAACACATTTTAGGTATTATAACTATGTTATGGTGCTATTGCACACCTATAATGTATTCACTAGAAATTATTCTTGATGGTGATAAATACGAGAAATATTATAAAGTATTTTTATACGCAAACCCGATGACATCAATTATTGAAGCCTATCACAACATTTTATATACAGGAACGTGGCCTAATTTCCTTAATTTACTAATAGGATTAGCGTATGCCATTTTCTTCCTAGTCATAGGATTTTTAGTCTTTGAAAAAGGAAAGAAACGTTTCGCGGAGGAAATGTAATTATGGATCAAGAAAAAGAAATAGTTATATCCGTTAAGAATGTTTCCAAATCCTTTAAAGTATATTTTGATAAAGGAACATCCTTAAAAGAGAAAGCATTATTTTGGAAAAGAAATAGACACGAAATAAGACAAGTTATTAAAGGTGTGTCTTTTGATATACATAAAGGCGAAACAGTTGGTTTAATTGGTCGTAATGGATGTGGTAAATCAACAATGCTTAAAATGTTAACAGGCATATATTGGCCTAATGGAGGAGAACTTGATATTCAAGGTAGAGTCTCTTCTTTAATAGAACTAGGTGCAGGCTTCCATCCAGATATGTCAGGTAGAGATAATATATACACAAACGCATCTATTTTTGGCTTATCTAAAAAAGAGATAGATGAGCGTCTCGACGACATTATCACATTTAGTGAACTTGAAGAATTTATTGATAACCCAGTAAGAACATATTCTTCTGGAATGTATATGCGTTTAGCGTTCTCTGTGGCAATTAATGTCGACGCAGATGTTTTATTAATTGATGAAATTCTAGCGGTTGGAGATGCAAATTTCCAAACTAAATGTTTTGCTAAATTAAGAGATTTAAAGGCAAAAGGTGTCACAATTGTTATTGTTACCCATGACAGCGGAACAATTCAATCATTCTGCGATAGAGCGATTTGGATCGAAGATGGAATTATTCAATTTGATGGAAATAGCACGATCGCTATTGATAAATATCTTGAATATATGTCTAATGAAAAGCGAATTAGAATGCTTGACGAAGAGGATAAAGCTCATCTAAAAGCAATGAAAGAAAAGTCAATTGATACAAAGTTAATTATCGAGGGTGAGAAACTTAAAGATGAAATTGGTGATACGAGAATAACGTTAAATCAATCCAACAATAGATTTGGATTATTTAATGCCGAAATAACTAGAGCATACATGCTAAATGATGAAGGCAAAGAAACATGGATTCACGAAACAAATAAACCATGTGAAATTGTTATCGAATATAAGATAAATAGAGCTTCTAAATATGGATTTGTTTTTGGTATGGGATTTTCTACTAGAGACGGTCACCTAATTTATGGTACTAATACACAATTAGATGGCTTAAAAATTAATTGCGATATCGGAGAATGCGGAACTATAAGATTTAAAATCAACTCTCTACCACTATTAAATGGTGAATATTGTGTCAATGTATCAATTGTTGATGAAAATGGAACTCCATTAGATTTTTATAGAGAATATAACATTCTTAAAGTTGTTAGTAATATAAAATCGCCCGGCACTACTTTAATATCTCACGAATGGGAAAGATAACGAGGAAAAATATGCTAGATATAAATAATAAAATCATCAGTAAAGACGAATTAGAACGAAAATTAAATAAAGTAATAGTCGACAAAAATATTCCAATTATTAAAGATGATGATAGTGAGATTCTAGATGGCAACACTTCTAAAATAGCTACTATTCGAATAAAATTAATTAATGTTACTCGCCAATTAAATATTTTGGATTCTTGTTGGTTATTATCAGAAGATAGTAAATTAGATACAACAAAAAAACATTTTAAGAAAATACGTAAATTTTCAAAAAAAGTTATTCGTAAAATGACAAGATTTCTTTTTAGACCTATTTACAAACAACAAAGCGAATTTAATAACGTAACAATTAAGGCGCTGATAGAATTATCAACTTCTGTTAAATATTTAGCAGACGAAATCAAAGATATAGAGGATGAGCTATCAAATGAAGATTAATCAATTTCATAGCGGCACTGCTAGTGGCGATGCTATCACTAACGAAATGCTTCTTATAAAAGATATCTTGCTTAAAAATGGATACGAATCTGAAATATATGCTGAACATGTCGCGGAATCCTTAAAAAAAGATATTAAAGATATAAAATCCTACAAAGGAAATAAGGATTCCATTTTAATAATCCATCATTCAATGGGATTTGATTTATTTGATAAAATTGTTTCTCTTCCTGATAAGAAAATACTTATTTATCACAATATAACACCAGAATATTTTTTTGATGATGAAGTCATAAAAGAATATATACGAAAAGGATTAAAACAAACAATTGAATATCGTAAATATGTTGATTCAGCTTATGCTGATTCAAATTTCTCTAGAAAAGAAATGATTGCAATGGGATATAAAAATGTAGGTATAATTCCAGTCCAAATTTCATTAGAAAGATTTGATCATATAGACGCTAACAAAGAACTTGAGAAAACGTTAACTACTCAAACTAATTTCATATTTGTGGGTAGAATTGTTAAAAACAAAAGACAAGTAGATATAATTAAAGCATTCAACATATATAAGAATTTTTTTAATAAAAAATCAAAACTTTTCATTATTGGTGACACATCAAACAAAGCGTATTTACACGAAGTCGAAAATGCAATAAGAGAATATGATTTATCTGAAAATGTTGTTATAACAGGGAAGATAAATGAAAGTGATTTAAAAACATATTATAAAAATGCTTCGGCATTCATTTCTATGAGTGAACATGAAGGCTTCGGTGTTCCATTACTCGAGGCAATGAAAATGAATGTTCCATTAATCGCGTTTGATAGTTCAGCTATCGTAGAAACTATGGGTGGAGCGGGTGTCAGTTTTAACACTAAAAACTATACGATGGTCGCAGCGTTACTCAATGAAATTGTTACAAATAAAGAGTTCAAAGAAAAAATAGTAAAATATCAAAATGAAAGAATTCAAAAATTAAATAATACAGATACTGAAAAACTTATTCTTGAAGCGATAAAGATTATAAATAACAAGCAGAAAAAGCAAACTCTTCAAATGCAAGGACCATTTGAAACATCTTATTCATTAGCTATCGTGAATCGAAAATTAATTGAAGCTTTATCAAATAAAGGAAAATTTGATTGTTCGATATATCCTACAGAGGGGCCAGGAGACTATATTCCAAAAGAAGAAAATCTAAAAGATAAACCTTTAGCAAAAGAACTTTATTTAAAATCAAGAAATATTGTTTATCCAGATATAACAATAAGAAATATGTATCCTCCTAGGGCAAAAGACGCTAATGGAGGGTTAAACTTCTATTCTTTTGCTTGGGAAGAATCTATTATTCCTGAAGAATATATCAATGACTTTAACAAATACTGTGATGGCATTGGAACCACATCTCAATTTGTAACAGATAAATTAATTGAATGTGGCTTAAAAATTCCTGTGAAAACAATTGGTAATGGGGTTGATCTAGTAAGTAACTATGATACTTTAAAACCATATCCACTAAAAACTAAAAAAACTACAAAATTTATGCACATTTCATCTGCGTTCCCTCGCAAAGGTGTTGATATTCTTTTAAAAGGATATTATGAAGCTTTTACAAATAAGGATGATGTTTGCCTGATACTTAAAACATTCCCAAATATTCATAATAATGTTGGGCAAATGTTGAAGGAACTAAATTTGCAATATAAAAATCATCCGGAGGTTGAATGGATAGATTGTGATTTAAATAAAGAAAAAATTGATCAGTTGTATAAAACAAGCGATTGCTATGTGCAAGTTGCACGAGGCGAAGGCTTTGGTTTGCCTGTTGCAGAAGCAATGCTGGCTAAAATACCAACTATTTGCTCAAACAACTCCGGGATGGCAGATTTTGCAACAAAAGAAACCTCATTAATAGTAGGTTATGATTTAGCAGAATCAAAGGCACACGTGAATAAAGAATCTAAATTCATTTCTTTATGGTGCGAACCTCGCTTAAACGAATTAGTTGATCAATTTAAATACTTTATAAAAAAGAAAAATAGTAGAGAAATTAAATTAATGGTAGAAAATGCTCACAAATTAATAAGTGAACAATATTCATGGGGTGCAATAGCGAATAAATGGTGCGAATTCATTGACAATATTCAAAATCATTCTTATAAACATCTAGTCGCTATGGTAACCACGTGGAATTCTAAATGTGGCATTGCAGAATTTTCAAGATTACAAATTGATGCAACAAAATACAAGGTAAATTATGAAATCTTTCCAAACCAAGGGGTTGATTTATTACGAAATGATGAGCCTTTCGTGAGAAAAAGAACATGGTTTGATGCCTCAGAGAAAAATATTAATAAATTGATTAATGAATTGGAAAATTGCCTTTCAAATATTATTCATATTCAATTTAATTTTGGATTCTATAGTCTAAAATCAATAGAAACTTTAATTGAAAAGCTACACAACAAGAAGAAAATTATTATTCAATTTCACAAAACGACCGATTCAATTATAAAAGGAAAACACATTACATTAAAATCAATCGCAAAATCCTTGAATAAATGTGCTGCAATAATTGTTCATCAATATAAAGATGTTGAGATATTAAAAAAATTCGGAATTAATGATTCAATTATCCATATCATCTCACATGGACAAATAGTCTATCCATTTGTTCCTGCACATATTCAACAAAAACATCTAGGTTATAGTTCTAACCATATTATAGGTAGTTATGGTTTTTTATTGCCTCATAAAGGTATAAAAGAAACAATAGAATCACTACCAATAATTAAAAAAACAATTCCTGATATTTATTACATTGCCACTACATCATTGTACGATAATAATGATTCAAGAAATTATTATAGAGAATGTCTAAAAACTATTTCAGATTTAAAACTTGAAAATAATGTTAAACTCATAAGTGATTATCTGTCAAACGACGATGCTATTGAACAACTACAAGCGTGTAACATATGTATAATGCCTTATAAACCTACTGGCGAGAGTGCCTCAGGTGCAGTGCGCTTTGTTAGCGCTGCTATTAGACCACTTATCACAACAAAACAACCTATATTTGATGAATATAAAGATTGCTCACTTCAAATAGATAGTTGCACACCAGAAAAAATCGCAGAAGCAGTAATTAAATTATTTAATTCAAACAATGATAGTCTCATAAATAATATAAAAAATCATATTAAACAAACATCATGGACTGAAGTAGGAAAAGACATTGTTTCATTATATGAGGAAATTGATAAATAATATCCGAAACAACTTGTGAATCAAAAAACAATTAAAAAAGAGAGATTGGCCGGCCTTGATTTGTTGCGGATATTGGCTATGTTTTTAATCACTCTCTCACACATTGCTCCATCTATAACAAGTGAATTTTATGCAGGATATAATACAGAGGTCATGTTTATTTTTGATGTGACAATAAGAGCAATGGACAATGGGGAAACATTTTATTTATCGTTATATCTTGTTTTTTCTTAATAAATTCTACACGATTTAAGTTATCTAAATTACTAGAAATACTAATAAATACAATAGTTTGCATTTGGCTAGGCATTAGCATAGCGTTTATTTATGATTTGATATCAGGAGACAAAATTGCTCCATGGGGCTTTACAGATTGGAAAAGAATTTTCTTTTCAGTTACAAGTGAATGGTATTGGTTTTTAACAGCTTATTGTCTTATTTATATTGTTCACCCATTATTAAATAAAATAATCGATTTTATGGATCAAAAAACTCATTTTATTTTAGCTTTGTTTTTGTTTACTTTAGTCGGAATTGCTCATAAATTCTTCTTTATTTGGAATATACATCTTGGTTTTGTAATGATTTATTTTATGGTAGGTTATTTTAAAAAATATCCAACTAAAATACACGATTATATTTTATGTAATCTGATTATAGTATTGACTAGTATTATTTTATTGTATCCGCTTGTTTATAGTTACCACCTTTGGGTTGATAATGGAGCATACTATAATTCCCCATCTGAAATATTAGTACTTTGGTCGTCTTTCATCTTTGTTATTTTCGGTTTAACGACGTTAAATATTTTTAGAAATTTTAAATTCAAAAATAAATTGATATCAACATTAGCGAATGCATCATTAATAAATTATGTTCTTGTTAATAACGGATTTCTTGTAACAATAATAGTCATAAATTTCTTTAATAAGTTAATATTTCCTAATTTCGGCACAAATTATATTTTATTGTGGTGGCTACTTATAAATTTAGGATATTTTATTGTGGGATG
>CAVIPP010000043.1:6845-10551 GCA_963644615.1 Oscillospiraceae bacterium | reverse complement strand
AAATAATGGAATATCTTATTGTTGGAACAATAACTAAAACTGTTGGCCTTAAAGGCGAAGTTAAAGTCTATCCTTCAACACATTTTCGTGATTCTCGCTTTAAAAGTGGGAATCACCTTTTTGTTATAAATAAAGATAATGATGAAAAAATTAAATTGACAATTAAAGCCCATCATAAAAATGGAGATTGCGATAATTTGATATTTAACGAAATTACTTCTATAGATGAAGCGGAAAAATATGTTCATCTAGACTTATTTGTTGAAAAAGATTCGTCATTTTTAAAAAAGGGATATTACTTTTATAGTGATTTAATTGGCTTAGATGTCTATTTTGATAATGATACCTATATTGGCAAAATTAAAAAAATAGAAGAATACAATACGTACGCTACATTTAGGGTAGAACGAGATAATAATAAAGATGTTTTAATACCGTTTGTTAAAAATATGGTAAAAAGCGTCTCACTTGAAGACAAAAAAATTATCGTTTATTTCATTGAAGGACTTGTATGAAAATAACAATTTTGACATTATTTCCAGATATGTTTGATGGGTTTATGAATAACTCAATTATTAAGCGCGCAATTTCTAAAAATATTGTCAAAATAAAAATTGTTAACATTCGTGACTACACCTTAGATAAATATAATCGAGTTGATAGTGCACCGATTGGAGGTGGGGCGGGTTTAATTCTTAAATGCCAACCAATAATTGATGCATTAAGAAAAAATTCCACTAACAAGTGCCATAAAATAATTTTATCACCTCGCGGAAATACATATAATCAGGCTAAAGCATATGAATTAAAAGAAAAAGACGAGATATTGCTTTTATGTGGTCATTATGAAGGAATAGATGAAAGAGTTAATTCCTATTTTGATGAATCTATATCAATTGGTGATTACATTCTCACTGGCGGAGAAATCGCTGCTATGGCTATCTCTGATAGTGTCATCCGCTTGCTTAATGGAGCAATTTCAAGTGAATCATTACTTGAAGAAAGCTTTTCTAATCAACTATTAGAATATCCTCAATATACTGAGCCAGATGATTTTGAAGGTAAGAAAGTTCCTAACATTTTATATACAGGAAATCACACTGCAATTGAAAAATATCGCCGTAAGGAATCACTTAGAATAACTAAAGAGTGCCGACCAGATTTACTTAATAAAATTGAATTAACTAAGAATGATAAAAAATTATTGAATGAATTAGAAGAAAACGAGATAAATCCAAAATGGATGAAAGACGCCCTAGAAAAAGGAAAAAAATTTACTAAATAAAAGTTGCTCGAAGGCAACTTTTTTAATCTAGATTTATACTAGTCCACCTAGCCCGCCCGGTGGAAATCGACCGGACTTCTTATATTGATTTAGCTGTTTCATCGCCATTTTCATTTGGTCATATTTTTTTAAGACACGATTTATATCGGCATTAGTTTTACCACATCCATTAGCGATTCTTACTTTACGTGAATTTTTTAATATTTCAGGGTGTCGACGTTCTTCTTTAGTCATCGAATTAACAATAGCTTCTAAGTTATTCATTTCTTTTTCGGCTTGCACACGTTGTTCTTCACTAATTGAAGGCATACCTGGGATTAATTTCATTAAACTTGATAATGGCCCCATCTTTTGAATTTTCTTCATCTGTATAAGCATATCTTCAAGAGTAAATTCACCTTTTAAAAGTTTATCAGCGTCTTTTCTAGCTTCTTTTTCATCAATTTCTTCTTGAACTTTTTCAACTAATGTAACAACATCACCCATTCCTAAAATTCTGTCAGCCATTCGATCAGGATGAAACACATCTAAGTCAGTTAACTTCTCTCCTATACCGGCGAATTTAATAGGAACTCCGGTTAAATGTTTAATTGAAAGAGCAGCACCACCACGAGCATCACCATCAAGTTTTGACATAATAATTCCAGTTAAATTAAGTGATGAATTAAATGCATTAGCGACATTAATAGCATCTTGTCCACTCATCGCGTCAACTAAGAGCAATATTTCATTAGGAGAAACATTATCAACAATATTGTTAAGTTCTTTCATTAATGGTTCATCAATTTGTAGTCGCCCAGCGGTATCAATAATAAGAACATCTAAGTGTTCGTTATATGCTTTTTCTTTGGCTTTCTTAGCAATCTCTACTGGATCAACATTATTTCCAAGAGAAAAGACTTCGACACCAACTTGTGAACCCACTTGTTTTAATTGATCAATAGCAGCTGGACGATAAACATCGCACGCAGCAAGAAGAACCTTTTTAGCATATTTTTTCTTTAATAGGTAAGCTAATTTACCAGCAGATGTTGTTTTACCCGTACCTTGCAGTCCAACGAGCATAATAATTGTTGGTTTATTTTTTTCAAACTTAATTTCGCTATCACCAGAGCCAAGCAAATCAACAAGTTCATCATGAACAATTTTAACGACCATTTGGGAAGGATTGAGTTTTAAATATACTTGTTCACCAATTGCTTTTTGTTTAACATTTTCAACAAATTCTTTAACTACTTTAAAATTGACATCTGCTTCAAGTAGAGCAATACGTACCTCTTTAAGCATGTCATCCATATTGGCTTCAGTTAGTCGAGATTGACCTCTAATTTTCTTTAATGCGCGTTGAAAACGTTCGCTAAGTGATTCAAATGCCATCTTTAATCCTCTCAATAATAATATCAATGATTTCTTTTTCTTTTTTGCCTTCTTTTTTTACTGAAGCAAATATTTCACAAAGATGAAGTTTATTTTCAATAGATTCAAGTTTCTTAATAGAATTATTTATCGTGTCACTAATTGCGCTACGAGAAATATTTCGTAATTCAGAAATTTCAGATAATGAAAGATTATTTTGAAAATAATCAGACATTACTTCAAATTGAGTTTTCGTCAAAAAATTACCGTAAATTTCTAAATATTTATTAATTAATATAGTCTCTTGTAAAGAATGTTTCATTCGTTTTCTCCTAAACATAGACCATATAGATATTTATCGAGATCGAATTCTTCTAAATCAGTCATTTTTTCACCTAAGCCAATAAATCTGACTGGTAAACCGAGTTCATCCCTAATTGCTAAAATAATTCCACCTTTAGATGTACCATCCATTTTTGTAATAACAATACCTGTTAGTTTAATACAATCCATAAACTGTTTTGCTTGGACAACGCCATTTTGTCCTGTTGTAGCGTCAATAACTAAAAACGCTTCATGTGGAGCAGTAGGTATTTCTTTTGATATAACACGAGATATTTTAGAAAGTTCGTTCATGAGGTTAACTTTATTTTGCAGCCGACCAGCCGTATCAACAATAAGCAAATTGATTCCTTGAAGTTTTGCTTGTCTAGCACCTTCAAAGGCAACACTAGCAGGGTCTGATTCAGGTTTACCAGTGACAATTGGGCAATTTAGTCTATTAGCCCAAACAGTTAATTGTTCGACAGCGCCTGCACGAAATGTATCAGATGCAACAAGCATAACTTTCTTGCCTTTTAAAATATAGCGATAAGCAAGTTTAGCTATCGTTGTGGTTTTTCCAACACCATTAACTCCAGCGACAAGTAAAACGGTAGGACCATTTTCTTGAAAGGAAATTTCGTTAGTTATATTGCCACCTTTAGTGGCATATCCTAAAAACATTTTATCGACGACAAGTTCATTAATTTGTTTAGGATCTTTAATGTTTTGCTCTTTAGATTC
>CAVIPP010000043.1:0-6835 GCA_963644615.1 Oscillospiraceae bacterium | reverse complement strand
TTAGATTCGTTTAAGGCTTCGTCAATAATTCTTAGCGATAATGAGACTCCAACATCAGCTTCAATAAGAATTTCTTCAAGTTCTTCGAAATAAGATTGATTCACTTCTTTATAACGTTTAGATAACAAATCAAGTTTAGAGGCAAAATTCTGACGAGATTTTTCCATCCCATTAACGTAGGTTTTAGTATCTTCGTCATTCTTTTTATTTGAAAATTTATTTTTTAAAAAATTAAATAAACCCATCTTATTTACCTACTTTTTTGGTTAATGCTATTTTAGCGGCTTCTTGTTCGGCTTTTTTCTTAGTTGAACCAACTCCAATGCCTAAAGTGACACCATCAAATGTTACTTTTACGGTGAATTTCTTATTGTGAGATGGTCCTTCTTCTTTAATAACATCATAAGTGACTGATTCACGATGTTCGGCTTGCATTGCTTCTTGAAGTCTAGATTTATAATCGGTTGAATCTTCTATTTGAAATGACTGAATATCACTATATAAGGTTTTAATTAAAAATTTACGAGTATATTGAAATCCTTGGTCAAGGAAAAGCGCTCCAACAAAGGCTTCAAAAACATCTTCAAGTAATGAATTTGCTTTGGAAACATTATTGGTGAAAGAATTCCCAACTCGAATATAATCATAAAATTTATATTCACGAGCGAAATTCGCTAGTGCGTCAGTGCTCACTAATGAACTTTTAAGTTTAGTTAAAGGTCCTTGGGCCATATCCGGATGAGATTTATAAGCTAGTTCGCTAACAACGCAACCTAAAACACTATCGCCAAGAAATTCAAGACGTTCATAATCGTGATGCTTTGTGTTTGCATCAGCGTTAAATGAGGAATGAGTAAAAGCCACCTCAAATAGTTCAATGTTATGAGGTTTAATATTAAATTTAGCTAATAATTCATTAATTTGCTTCATTAGCTTTTAAACTTCCCTTTATTTGTTCGACCACTTTATTTTTGGCTAGTTTATAGGCAATCATCATTGAATGATAAAATGAATCAGGAGTGGAATTTCCGTGTGCTTTAACGGCAACTGTGTTAACTCCTAATAGAAGCGCTCCACCAACTTTTTTATAATCCATTGTTTCTTTTAATTTTTTAAATCCTTTTCGGGCAAATAAATAACCTAATTTTGTCATAGATGAATATAGAAAGGCTTCTTTCATTAGTCCCGACATCATTTTAGCCATACCTTCACTAGTTTTTAAAAATACATTACCAGTGAATCCATCCATAACCACAACATCAGCGTCACCATTAAAAACATAACGTCCTTCAAGATTACCTTTAAAATTAGGATCATTTTTTAGTAATGTATAAGCTTCTTTATATAGTGGAGTTCCTTTTCCTTCTTCACTGCCATTAGAAATTAAATACACGTTTGGTTCATCTTTTGAATAAACAACTTTATAATACGCCTCGCCCATTTTAGCAAATTGATATAATTCATCAGCGTTATTTTCACTGGAAGCTCCAACATCTAATAAAACAACATATTTATTAGCAATCTTAGTTGGAAAAGGAGTAATAAGTGCAGGGCGGGACACTCCATCAATTTTTTTAATAATTAGCGAATTTAAAGATAAAAAAGCACCCGTAGAACCAGCAGAAACTATTCCATCAGCGTTCATCTTGATAACAGCATCAACAGCTTTATATACCGATGAATCTTTCATACGCATGGCTTGCATGACACTACATTCCATTGGAACGATATCTTTAGATTCAACGATTGTAATATGTTCAAAATTATTAAGTTCACTAAGAGAATCTAAATTGCCAACAGCAATAATTTCGCAGTCATCTACCTCGTTTAAAAATTTTTTAACTCCATCAATTGTGGCCTTAGTTCCATTATCGCCACCCATCATATCAATAACAAGTTTAACCATATAATTTTCTCCGTTAGTTATTTTAGCATATCTAAAAATGTTATTTAATAACATATTTACGGGGTAAATTTGCGATATATTAGCTACGATCAATTTCTTTATCAACTAAAGCAAGAATATGATTAAATTCAGGATTTGATTCGTTTTCTAAAATGTAAATCGCGTCATTTCTAGCAGCCTCAAACATTTTAAAATCATTGACCAAATTAACATATGTAAAATTAGCAATGCCAGATTGCTTAACACCAACAAGATCACCTGGACCACGTCTTCTTAAATCTTCTTCAGCAATATAAAAGCCATCATTTGAATTAACTAAGACACTTAGTTTATCAATATCGTCTTCATCAATTGAATTAGTGACTAATAAGCATTTAGCTAATTGACCATCTCGTCCTATTCTTCCGCGTAGTTGATGCAAAGAAGCAAGTCCAAAATGAGTTGGCTCATAAATGATCATAAGATTTGAATTTTTAACATCAATTCCTACCTCAACTACTGTCGTAGAAATAAGGATAGGCGTGACACCTTTAATAAAGTTAGAAAGCGCAAAATTCTTATCATCGTCATCAAGTTTTCCGTGCAAAAGGGAGACTTTGTTTGGGTATTTTAATGAATATTTTTGAAATAATTTTTCAACAGAAACATTGTCAGTATTATTGTCAGTAATAAGAGGAGCGATAATAAAAACACGTTTGTTATTTGATAACGATTCATTAATTGAAGAGAAAATTTCCTTATCATTATCTTTAACAATCTTAGTGACGACATTTCTTTCTTTAAAAGGAAATTCCGCTAGGAAGGAGACATCTAAATCTCCATATAAAGTTAAGGCCATACTTCTAGGTATTGGTGTTGCTGACATAAGCAATAAATCAGCGTGTTCACCTTTACTCGCTAGCGTTTCTCTTTGGTTAACGCCAAATTTATGTTGTTCATCAATAACTGCTAATCCAAGAGATAAATAATTAATATCTTTTGAAAAGAGGACATGTGTACCAATAACAATATTTATTTTATTGTTAATAAGACCTTCGCGAATGATGGCTCTTTCTTTAAGGGGTGTTGAACCTAATAACAAAACAATTTTCATATCAGTGTCTTTAAATAAACTGGTGATGCTTTGATAATGTTGCCTAGCTAGGGCATCAGTAGGAGCTAATAAAGCACCTTGATCACCTCGAAGATGATTTGCAAATAAGACAATTGAAGCAACTAAGGTTTTGCCTGTACCTACATCACCTTGGAGTAGACGATACATTAGTGATGTCTTATTCATATCTTCCAGTATCTCTTTTAAAGCATATTTTTGATCGTTAGTTAATTTAAAATTAAGACTTCTAATAAAATCTTTTACTTTTTGAATATCAATAGGAGACTTATTTGTCTTAAATAATGATTTATTGTGTTTACGGATAAGTTGATTTTTAAGTGAAAAGAGAAGACATTCTTCATATTTAATGAGTCTTATTCCTTGATATAAATTTTTTAAATCATAAGGTTTATGGCATATTTTAAGTGCGTCATAATGGTCGACAAGTGAATATTTTTTATTAAATGTAGAAGGTATGACATTATCTACCTCTTCTTTAGTAACATACTTAAATGCTTTGCTAACAAGTTTTACAAATTCAAAATTTTCTACATTTCTTGGGAGAGTATAAATAGGCTTTATATATTCTCCATCAGTAATTTCACCCTTGGTAATATTAATTATATTTAAGATATTTTTCTTTTTATCAAAGGAGGCAACAATTGTAAATATTTCTCCATTAGCGAGCATTTTAGATAAATATGGACGGTTCCATGCTTCACAATAAAATATATTTTCTTTTTTAGAAATAAAAGTGAATTTAGTTAATGTGGTTTTATAAGAATATTTATAAACGAGTGGAGTTCCTACTACTTTTCCAACGATAACTACCCTTTCTTTATTATCTAAATTAGTTTCAACAGTCGGAGTTAAATCATCATATTTTCTCGGTAAATAATTGATGAGTTGATGATAAGAAAAAATCCCCATGTCATAAACGGCTTTATTAATCCTATCTGACGATGAGAACTTATCCATAATAAATTAATTTTTATTCGACACCAATTAAGAATGAATATACAGGTTGATCACCACGACGTATATCTATATCCAAATTTGGATAATCATTAGATAATTTGTTTACTACCTTTTCTTCATCGCTATCAGAAATATCTTCACCAAGAAGAATAGTAATTAGGAAAGAATCTTCATTAACCATATCGCTAATTAATTCATATAAAGTGACAAATTTATCTTTATGACAAGTAACAATGTTTTTATCTTTAATGCCAATAAAATAACCTTTTTCAATTTCGACGCCATTCATAAGTGTATCTTTAATAGCGTAAGTTATAGAACCGGAAGTAACGTTTTGTGTTGCCTCATTCATTGCTTCTTCATTTTCTACTGCACTAGCGTCAGGATTAAAAACGCTGACAGCGCTTAATCCTTGAGGAATAGTTTTAGTTGTTATAACGTGAACATTATATTCTTCATCAACGACATCTTTGGCTTGCATAGCCGCCATGATGATATTTGAATTATTTGGGAAAATGTATACATCTTTAGCGTTTACTTCTTTAATGGCGTTAACTATATCTTCAGTAGATGGATTCATTGTTTGTCCACCACTAACGATTTTATTAACACCAAGTTCCTTAAATAATTCATCGAGTCCTTTACCAGCAGAAATAGCAATCATTCCATAGGGAATCTTTTCTTTTAATGAAGTATTATTTGTTTCCTTACTAACACCCTCAGTAAGTTTAGTGTGTTGCTCGGTCATATTTTCAATTTTAAGTGTCAAGAATTCGCCAAAATTTTGAGCGTAAGTAAGAATATCTCCAGGCGCTAAAGTGTGAATATGAACTTTAACAATATCTTCATCGATAACAACGACAATAGAATTACCTCTTGATTCAAGTACTGATTTAAAACGACGTTCATTAAATGGCTTTTTAGTCGCGTCTGGACCAAGACGCATAATAAATTCAGTACAATAACCAAATTTATCATCACTATCGCCCATTAATGAAGGACCACCAATAATAGCAGGCTTTTCATCAACACTAGTGACATTAATCTTTTCAATGATGTCGCCATAAATAGCGGACTTCATGCCTTCTAAAATAGTTACTAAACCTGTTCCACCTGAATCGACAACACCAACTTCTTTTAAGACAGGAAGAAGTTCTGGAGTACGTTTTAAAGATTCTTTAGCTTCTCTTAGAAGAATTTCCATAGCCTTTTCAATCGACATAGATTTATGGACTGCTTCACTTAAAGCGGCTGAAGATTCTCTTATAACGGTTAAAATAGTGCCTTCAACAGGTCGCATAACTGCTTTATAGGCAACATTAGAGCCATTAACAAAAGCATCCGCTAAATCGATAGCGTCCATACTCTTTTTATCTTTAAGAGCGATGGCAAAGCCTCTAAAAATTTGAGAAGTAATGACGCCTGAATTCCCTCTAGCACCCATCAGTAAACCTTTAGAAAAGGCTTGTGCAATTGAATAGACATCATCATCACTACGATTAATAATCTCTTTAGCGCCACTAGTGACAGTTAAATTCATATTCATGCCAGTGTCGCCATCAGGAACAGGGAAGACATTTAAAGCATCAATCTCTGGGTAGTGATTATATAAATTGTTGGCAGCTGATATCAGCATGTCTTTTAATAATTTTCCGTTTATATTTCGCATATTGTTTTACTTTATATCATTTGCGAAAACGTTTAGCGATTTAATTTTAATTGAAAACGTTTTCTCTAAATCATATTTAACTTTCTTTTGAACTTCTGATAATACTTCAGTGATTTTTACATCACGAGCAATAACTAAATAAAGGCTAATTGAATAACCATTCTTTTCTTTTGAAACAGTAACACCTTTAGCAAAACTATCTTTTTTTAATATTTCCGCAATGACACTATGAAGTGAACTTTTAGAAGCAATTCCAACAACTCCATAACATGAAAGAGCAGATTCACCACATATTGAAGCAATCGCCTCGTTAGATATATTAATATTACCGAACTTAGAATTTTTAAGTGCTACCATAAAATTTTCCTTAATATTAGCGTTGCTAATATACCACATCTACATTATAAATGCAAAAGTGCACGATTTATCCCAAAAAATATATAGAATAAATATTATAAAATGTTTAATAAAATATTATAAATTATAAAATAATTTAATTAGCAGAAACTCCATTTGGGAGGGTTTTGAAAATGATTTCATATGTTACGGTTGCGCTTGCACTCTCAAATGTAATAACTCCTGTTAATAAACAGTTAACTTGATCATCGTAATTATCAGGAAAAGCTTCATTTTTAAAAGTCATATTTGCACTAGAACTATCTTTTTTAGAAGGAAGACGATAATTAACTAATTCAGGACGAGAAAAAGTCCATTCAATCTCAGCCCGATAAGGGGAATCTTTGCTATATTTAAACCAAACATCTAGTGCTAAATTTGTAGCGTATATATATGGCCAATCTTTGTGTTCATCCCTTTTAAAAGTAGATGGACGATAAATATAAGTAGGATCACTGCCAATAAGAACCTCAGTGCGACTATTATATCTTCGACACGCTATTGAAGATGTATTGGCGACCATATTTACAAATTGTTCAGGATCTGGTTTTGGTTCATTATTACAACTAACAAGTAGTAGTGGTAGTAAGCAAATCAATAAAATAGATTTCTTCATGCAATTATGATATTAAAAAAAATAAGAAATATAAAATAAAAATGTCATAAAAAAGAAAAAGCCCGGCAGCTCGCTATTCTCCCCGACAAGTCGGATACCTTCGCCACTACGGTGCTTAACTTCTGTGTTCGGGATGGGAACAGGTGTGTCCACCGCGCCATCACCACCAGACTTTTT
>CAVIPP010000042.1:0-10746 GCA_963644615.1 Oscillospiraceae bacterium | reverse complement strand
TTTTTGTTTCTTTCAAATATGACAGTTAAATCTAGATGTTTTGAAAGTTCATTTGACAATTGAACTTTGTATGGCGCTGGATGATTAAAAACAAATAAAACTTTCATTGCATAACAATTATACATTGTTAACTGCTTTAATCAAAATTATAATATTTATATGAATTCGTGGGATGATTTTTTTAGTCAAATTCAAGATAAAAAATATTTTAAAGACTTAAAAAAATTTCTTGATTTTGAATATTCAAATTACACAATTTACCCACCACGAAATGAATTATTTAAAGCCTTCGAACTAACAAGTCCAGAGAATATAAAGGTCGTTATTATTGGGCAAGATCCTTATCACGAAGAAAACCAAGCAATGGGCTTAAGTTTTTCGGTCCCTTCGACTACAAAATTGCCACCGAGCTTAAAGAACATATTTAAGGAAATTGAAAACGATTTAAATGTTAATATGAAGAATAATGGCGATTTGACTTATTTAGCTAAACAAGGTGTTTTTTTATTTAATTCGTATCTAACGGTTAGGGCACACAAACCCCTTTCGCATAAAATTATAGAATATGAATTATTCGATATAGATTTAATAAAATATTTGAATGATTTAAGTCAGCCAATTGCATTTATGCTATGGGGAAATTTCGCTAAAAAATATTTTAAATATCTCACTAATTCCAATCATTTAATTTTATTAAGTTCACACCCATCTCCACTTAGCGCTAATAGAGGGGGATGGTTTAACAAACATCAATTTTCTAAAGTAAATGAATTTTTAACTTCAAAAGGTGCTAATCCTATTGATTGGCAAAACTAGTTGATTATAATATTTATTGCCGGTGCTACCCACTAGGTGGCTGAGATAAGTCTATAGCAGACTTAACGGGACCTGATCCAGATAATGCTGGCGGAGGTAGAATTTTTGTTAATTTTCCTCCGCGATAGGAGGTTTTTTAATGGAAAACACACAGGAAGTCAGCTCTTTTAAGAAAGTTATTAGGAAGTATTTTATTTTATTACCAACAATTTTTATTGTTATAGGTTTTGTGTTTTTACTTTCTTCCGCGCCTATATTAAATAGATTATTTAATGATGAGGTTAATGAGTGGAATAGTGTTTATAACTTTTATCAGCTCATAATTGATAACCAAGTTCAAAATTGGTCTATTTATTTGTCGCTAGCTTTAATTATTGGTGGTTTAATCTTATCGTTATTACAATCTATAAACAAATTATTAGGAACATTAAGTTTTTTATTAACCGCACTCGGTAGTATTCTTCTTTCATTAACTGGAAAAATTTATGCATTTAATCCTATCGATTATCTAGAAGAAGCAAATTCAGAGTGGGGTCTTATTGTTTCTCTAGTCATGTTTACATTAGCCTCCTTTTCACAATTTATTCTTTCTTACCAAAAAGACAAGATGAGAATTGGCGATATCGCTGAAGATGGAATGCTAATTGCGATGGCGTTTGTTTTAAATTTAATAAAAATATTTCAAATGCCAACTGGCGGATCTATTAATTTACAAATGTTGCCTTTGTTCATCATTGCTCTTCGACATGGACCTATTCATGCGTTTATATCAGGCGGAATTGTCTATGGATTACTTACTTGCTTAACAGATGGCTGGGGATTTGCTACATACCCATTTGATTATTTAATTGGATTTGGTAGCGTTGCTATCCTTGGTTTGTTTAGTAAATTAATTATTAATGAGCAGTCTACTTATAACTTAAAAGGAGAATTATATCTCTTGCTTGGTGGCGTTCTATCAATGGTTGTTAGATTTATAGGTGGTACATTATCTTCAATGATAATTTACGAATATTCATTTGCTAGTTCCTGTTTATACAATTTAGGTTATATTTTTGTTTCGGGTGGAATAGCGTTAGCTGTTCTTATGGCTATTTATGGACCGTTCTTAAAACTTAATAATCGACTTAATAGTCGAGAAAGACTTGATTAAGAACTTTTAAGATAAATTTCTTTTAATGAAAATTAAAAATATATATGTTATATTTCCTTGAAGGAAAAATATTTCATATGGCTAAAGAAACTAAAGGCAACGACAATAGCATTGTAGAAGAAGTTGAATCAAAAAACGAGAATGTCAAACAAGATGTCGTTATCAACCAACAAGAACCTAAATTCGAATATTCATCGACATATTTAGAAAATATTGAAAATTCACGCATTGAATTCAACAAAAAATATAAAAGCAACAACTATATTAAATGGATTGTTTCTTTTGTTGCTATTGCCATTTTATTATTTGCATTTTTCGGAGTTCCAAATATTGTTTCAAATAATGACAATAATTCTAATAATCCACTCCAAATATCATTAATGGTTTCTTTAGCGGTTATTTCTCTTGGAATTATGCTAGGTTATTCTATTTTTTCTAAGAAAAGAATCAACAAGAAATCGAGAACGTACTTTTCTGGGTTATACTCAAATATTACTTCATATATTTTTGATAACGAAAATTATAAAGATGTAAATTGTGACGCTCAAAGGAAAATTGAAAAAATTCAATTTGATGAAAATGAATTATTTAAAGATGTTTTTGAAGTTGGTAGCAGAGCCACAACTGAATTCACTTATCTAGATATTCCAGTTTTACTTTGTGATTGTGCCGCTCAAATTCAAACCGCTAAAAGAGCAAAGCCAGTCTATGTGGGAAAATATCTTGTCTCACCATCGAATTATTTAAATGATGACTTAATTGTCGTCTATGCCAAAGGTGACCAAAGATCACTTCCCCCAACCAATTTAGATAACATAAAATGTTTATTTGATAATGATAAATTAGCTATTTATTCAAACAATAAACAAGCCACTAAAATTATCACCACAAAAATTAGAAACTTAATATTAAAAATAAAAAAAGGAAATTCTCTAGTGGATATTGCTATTTCGTTAAAGCAAGGCAAATGCTTCATTTGCTTAGGATACGATGATGATTTAATGGTTTTACCATTAGAACACCCATTTGATCCTAGACCATATGAAGAATTTAAAGAAGAAATTGCTGCTACTATGGAACTTATTCAGGAGTTAAACAAATAATGTACAATCTCGCTAATAAATGGATTATTGTTCAAGCATATAAACATAACGGCGAACTCCATAGACAATGGAGCCATGGTTTTGTTGTTGTCGATGATGAAGATTATTATATTGTTGTTTCTGTCCGCTCCAGCGTTATTGAAAATGATGGCCGAAAATGGCACACAAAAGAACCTGCAGTTTTTATTTTTCCTAAGAATAAATGGTTCAATGTCATCGCAATGTTAAAAGATAATGGAATAACTTATTATGTTAATATAGCTTCCCCAACTATCTTCGACAAAAAATATCTCAAATATATTGATTATGATCTCGATATAAAATTATTTGCAGATGGTTCGACAAAACTACTTGATGAACTTGAATATAAAAAACACGCGAGCGAACAAGGTTATAGCGATTTAATTAAACATAAATTAGATGAGTCTGTTAAAGAAGTATATGAATTAATCAAAAATAAAAATTTTCCATTTATCGATAAAGAAATTATGAAATTATATAGTAGTTTTGAAAGAAGAACTAAATAATTAAATTAATTATTTTTTCAGCTTCTTCTCTTCCAGGGGCGATACGCCTCTTTTTATTTTTATAAGAGGCAACATCGCCAATAGCGAAGATGTTTCGATCTGTTAGTAAGTTATCATCTACTTTAATAAAATTTCCTTCATATTTAAGATTAAAACGATTGTTAGTAGGAATGTTTCCAAAATTAACAAAAATATAATCTAGGGGAATTGTTATATGTTTTTTTGTTTCAACGTTCTCAATGATCAATGAGTTTGCAATCTCTTTTTTACATTCGATTTTAATCGGAACGTAAGGCTTCAAAACTGTTAAATTTTTACAGCCATTAATTGTGGATTCGTTTCCTCTAAATTCGTTTCTTCTATGTATCAAATATATATCGTTAGATATTGAAGATAGTGTTTTTGCCCAATCAAGCGCAGAATCACCACCCCCAAGAATTGCGACTTTTTTATTTGCTAAAAATTTATAATCTTTCAGTGAATATAGAATATTTTTGCATTTGTCTTCGTTATCTAACTCCATTGTTCTTGGTTTAGTAAATCCTAGTCCTGTTACAATAGCAGTGTAATCACAATAATAAACATTGTTATTAGTTTTAATTTCGCAGACATTATTATTTTGTAAAACCTCGGTTACGGTTTCATTTACTTTGATACGTATAGGGTTTATTTTAACCAAAAGTGACTCAACATAGTCTTTTGCTTTAATCGATTTTATAGAAGGGATATCAACAATTTCTTTTTCTGGATATAGATTAGTTATTTGTCCTCCAACTGTTGCATTAGATTCAAGTAACAAATAATCTAATTTTCGTTCTTCACAAAGATTGGCAAGATAAAGTCCAATTGGTCCGGCTCCGATAATAATGATTTTGTATATCTTTTTCATAATATTATTATATAATATCTTGTAATGTTTAACATTGTTTTTTGGAGGCAAAAAATTGAAATATACAATCACTTCAAATAGCGAAGAAGAAACTAGATCACTCGCCCAAAGAATTGCTAGTAAATTAAAAATTGGAGATATTGTTTTATTAACTGGAGATTTAGGCGCAGGCAAGACCACCTTTGTGGGTGGTGTTTTAGAATATTTTGGTTACAAAGAACATGTTATTTCCCCAACATTTAACATTTTAAAATGTTATTTTGAGGTTAATCCTCCAATTTATCATATTGATGCATATCGTCTTGAAGGACAAAACATCGATATTGGACTAGAGGAATATATTGAAGGAAATGGCATTACCTTTATTGAGTGGCCAATTTATATTATGAAAATAATTCCTGAAAGACATTTAACTATTTCAATAAATCGTCTTGATGACAACACAAGAAAAATAACTATTGAAGATCATTGTGGCTTTTGTGATTCTTTAATTGATTTTTTGAGAGTGGAGGTCAAATAAGATGTATCAATTACTTTTAGATAGCGCTAATAAATTGCTCGTTGTTGCTTTAGCAAAAGAGAAGAAAGTTATTGATTCAATAATTTACGAAGCATGGCAAAGACAATCGGAAATGATGGTTCCTGAAATCGACAATATAATGAAAAGAAACAATGTAAAAAAAGAAGATATAGATGCCATATGTGTTGGAATTGGTCCTGGCTCATATACAGGAACCCGTATCGCAATCACTATTGCTAAGACAATGGGTTATGCACTAAAATGCAATGTTTATAAAGTCTCATCATTATCTTTATTTAAAGATAGTAAGAAACCAACCATTTGTTTATTAAACGCTCGTTCTAATCGATCTTACTTCGGTGTTTATCATAAAGAGAAAACTATTGAAAAAGATCAAATTTTAGAAAATGAAGATGTTTTACAATATATTAAGTTTCACCCAGACTTTCTTGTTTCTGGAGAATGCGAACACCTCAATTTAAAATCTATTAATTTTGATATTGCTAGAGAACTCGTCGATGGAATAAGAAAAGAAAATCTTGTGGATAATATTTTCAAATTAGATCCTGTTTATCTAAAGGAACTTTACAAATGATTACTATTCGCGAAATGAATAAAGATGATTTAAATAGAGTTTTTGAAATCGAAAACGAATGTTTTATTGAACCATATAAAATGTCTGATTTGGAATATGAATTAAACGAGAATCCAGTCAATAAGATGTTTGTGGCTCTTGATGGTGATTACATTGTCGGTTTTATTGATTTTATGATTACTTTTAATTCGAGTACATTGACTCAACTTGCTGTGACTTCTTCTTATAGAAGAAAAGGAATCGCAACACAATTATTAAATAAGATGGTTGACTCTTTTCCAAAAAATATTGATGATAAAGTCGAAACTATCACTTTGGAAGTAAGAAAATCTAATATTGAAGCATTGAAGTTATATAAGTCGTTTGGTTTTATTAGTGTGACTATCAAACCTAAATACTATAAAAATTTAGAAGACGCTATTTATATGGTGATGAGGTTAATATAATGGCAACAATCTTAGCTCTTGAATCAAGTTGTGATGAAACTAGTATCGCTATTATTAGAAACGGTGAACTTTTAAGCAATGTCGTTGCTACTCAAATAAAAAAGCACCAACAATTCGGAGGTGTTATGCCTGAAGTTGCTTCGAGATTACATTGTGAAAATATTTTGTTTGTTCTTGATGAAGCACTTCGAAACGCAAATGTTACTTTAGATGAGATTGATGCTTTTGCCTTTACTAGAGGCCCTGGATTAATTGGAGCACTTCATGTTGGCATGCAAATGGCCAAAACGCTGGCGATGTTATATCAAAAACCACTTATTCCAGTTCATCATTTGGCGGGTCATATTTATGCAAACGAATACATCGACAAACTTGAATTCCCACTATTATCTATTGTTGTCAGTGGTGGTAACACCGAACTCGTTTATATGAAAGAGGCATTGAATTTTGAAATTATTGGAGAAACAAAAGACGATGCGATAGGAGAATGCTTTGATAAGGTTGCTCGAACACTAGGTCTACCTTATCCAGGAGGAATTCCAATTGATAAACTTTCTAAAGAAGGTAAGCACACATATCAATTGCCAACTCCTCTTCATGACGGTTCACTAAATTTCTCTTACTCAGGTCTTAAAACCGCTGTAATTAATTTAGTAAACAATGAAAAAGCTCGAGGAAACGATATTAGAGTTGCTGATTTATGTAAATCGTTTCAAGATGTTGCGATAGGAATGGTTATCGATAGACTATCTAAAGCAATCGAAAGATACGATATAAAAGAAGTTGTTCTTGCTGGTGGAGTGTCCGCTAATTCATATTTACGTGAACAAATTCATCAAAAACTTGATAACAGTCCAATTAAACTTATTGTCCCACCAATTTGGTGCACGACAGATAATGCCGCAATGATTGCAAAACTTGCCGAGCATCTTTATGATATGAAATTATTTGCACCATTAACAATTTCTTGTGACCCTAATTGGCGCATTGATAAATATAACATTTACCAATAAAATATTTAGCGAGGATTTTATTTATGGAAACCTATGGAATTTTAATTAGTGATGTTTATGAATTACTTTCGTTAGTTAATGAAAGTGAACATAAATGTGGTTGTCATCATAATGATGAAGATAAAAATCATGAATGTGGCTGCCATGGCGAACATCTAGATGTAAAAGAGCAACTCGATGAACTTGTTAATAATGAAGTAATCGTTCAAGGTTGGGTTAGAACAAATAGAGATAATGGACAAATTGGTTTTATTTCACTTAATGATGGAAGTTGTTTTAAAAATGTTCAACTCGTTTATGACGCAAAAGTTGTTAAAAATTATAAAAATTTAAGTCATGTTAATACAGGTGCTGCGCTTGAAGTTCTCGGCAAACTTGTCTTAACTCCAAACGCTAAACAGCCATTTGAAATTAATGTAAAGGATTATCGAGTTTTAGGAGAAGTTGATCCTGATTATCCACTTCAGAAGAAACATCATTCACTAGAGTTTCTACGTGATATTGCTCACTTAAGACCTCGCGCAAACACATTTAATGGTGTCTTTAGAGTTCGTAATGCTCTTTCAATGGCAATACATGAATTTTTCCAACAAAATGGATTTATTTACGTTCACACTCCAATTATTACTGGTAATGATGCCGAAGGCGCTGGCGAAACATTTAATGTTGTTACAAAAGATAAAAATCCAGCTGCGTTTTTTGGTAAACCAGTTTCACTTTCAGTTTCAGGACAACTTCATGTTGAAGCTTTCGCTTTAGCGTTCCGCGATGTATATACATTTGGTCCAACATTTAGAGCTGAACATTCCAACACAACTAAACACGCATCAGAATTCTGGATGATTGAACCTGAAATTGCATTCGCTGATTTAGAAGATGATATGGATTTAATTGAATCGTGTATCAAATACTGTATTAATTACGTTTTAACTAATTGCCCAGATGAAATGGCGTTTTTCAACGAATTCATCGATAAAACTTTAATTAATAGATTAACTGATGTTGTAAATAGTGACTTTAAACGCATGACATATACAGATGCAATTAATGAACTTAAATACGCTGTCGAACATGGTCATGAATTCGATAATAAAAATATTTTTTGGGGCATGGATTTACAATCTGAACATGAACGTTATCTTTCAGAACAAGTTGTTAAAGGCCCTGTCTTTGTAACTGATTATCCTCGTGAACAAAAAGCTTTCTATATGAGACTCAACGACGACGGGAAAACAGTCGCAGCGTGTGATCTTCTTGTTCCATATGTCGGTGAACTCGTTGGTGGTTCTCAAAGAGAAGAACGTTATGACTTACTCAAAAAGAGAATGGAAGAAGTTGGTAATCTTAAAGGACTTGAATGGTATTTAGATTTACGCAAATATGGTGGTTGTAAACACGCTGGTTTTGGAATTGGATTTGACCGCTTAATTATGTATTGCACTGGTATGCAAAACATTCGTGACGTTCAACCATTCCCAAGAACTAGCGACCCAATTAAATATTAAGGTGATGTATGACTATAAATGACGAAAACAATAATTTAGGTGCAGAAATTAAATCTCAAAGAAAAAACAATCGTATTTTTGGGTTTTTCTTAATTCTAGATTTTTTAATCCTTGGTTTAATAATTTATGAAATTGTTGCTTTAGCAACAGGTATATAAAATTAATTAAAATTCAATTTATTTACCAATCGTATTAGCTGGTTGATTTTCTGGATTTTCTGCATTGACTGGTGCGACAGGTGCATTATTTGGATTAAAATCATCCAGTGTTTTATTAAATACTTTTTTACATAATTTGAGTAGATAATAACTTCGCGCAATGTATGCTTGAACCGCTAATAAGTACCATATACCACCAACGATGACTGATGGGACAAAGAAATATGACCCCCACGCTAAATTAGACCAGTGAGGAGTGTCGTAAGTTCCATCTGGGAACTGGATTAAATTTGGCCATTTTAACATAAACCATTTCGCACCGCTATCATCAGTTTGGACCATTCCTCCCCAATCAAAGTCATATAGCAATGTTCTAAATCCTGTTTCCTCATTATCAAATGGATTAAATCCCCAGGTATTATTTATAAGGCAACAAAGTAACAACATTAATGATCCAAATAAAATGATTAATAACGGAATCCAAGATTGTTTTAGTATGATACGTCTGCTCTTTTTTAATCCAAACCTAAATAATTTTTTCTCATCAGTAATGACGCCTGTGACAACGACATCGTGAATTAAATCATCAGCTTTTTTGCCTTCCCATTTCATGATTTTTTTAACAAGAGCACCTATAAGTCCCATGAAGACAAAAACAAAAATAACGATTATAAGAAGGACGACAAATATTCTTCTTGTATCTTCAGAAAATATAGAGGCAAAATTAATCATCGTTAGTGCCTCCTGTTGAATCATCTTTATAATCTATTGCCTGAGTTTTGTTTTCGAGCAATGAATCAATTGCATTATTAGGTATTTGATTTTGATTAGGAGTGTAGTTTGTAATGACATTTCCATTCGCGTCTACACTTCCTTGAGATACATTTGCCCCTTGAATAATAAATATATTTTGACTTTGAGGAGTGGGTGCAGGATTAAGTTCAGAATTTTGCTTAGCAATCAAAATTTCTTTTGCTTTTACATCTTCTTTTAAATCTCCAAATGGAGTGCCACCAGAAAAGAATATTACTAATGTTCTAATCGCTTCATATAGGGCTAATACCAAGCAATATATGGCATAAACTGCTAGTAATAATAAAATGAAAGGTAGCAAAAGTGTATATAATACGCCATAACCTATTGTTTTAAGAAAACCCATCATAATAATTAAATTGTATTACTTACTCTCTTTCTTATTCAAGAAACAAAAGACTAAGTTTATAACGCCCACTAGAAGTGGAGCTACTGTATATAAAAGTAAACTCGAACCAATTTTTAGATATGTATGGCAAAGCGCATATAAAATTATGGCAACAAATATCGGTACTGCGTTAATTGATAATACTACCCAGTTTCTATTGACTGCCAAGGTCACTAACAAAGTTATTGCAAAATAAATCGATACGATTAAAAGCAAATAACATAATGATAAATTAAAAAAGTAACAACCAATAATTATTAGTGAAGATATTATTGTGGCAAGTGAAATATATAAGGATGATTTGTTTTCTTCTATATATTCGTATCCAAATTTCTTTATTTCATTTTTGATGATGAAATAGGAGAGAGTCATTTGCATTAACGAAATAACGAGAATAAAGGCTGGAATAATTAGTTGAATATTTGGAGAATTCTCTAATGAGAAAAAGACAAGAAATGTTCTAATAATATTAATTTCAAAAATGTAATTAATAAGAGGGATGGTTAATAAATTAATTCCTGTATTTACTAGTGAAGCAGTAATGATCGCCCATATAGGTGAAACTTTATATTTAGCGGATAATCCAAACAAATATCCACTTATTAAAGAAGGTAGGAGATATAAAATAACACTTTGAATATTCCAGAAAGTTGTTGCGAGCGATAGCCCTAAAGTTGCTAGAAAATATATCGGATAGTATTTATCTTTGCAGCAAAGTTCAACAATTGTTGAAACTAGTGGCAATAATAGGGCAACAAATAAAGACAAACCAATAAAAAATGTATCGGTTAAACCTAATAATAAAGTTATGATTATACTA
>CAVIPP010000041.1:0-10747 GCA_963644615.1 Oscillospiraceae bacterium | reverse complement strand
CGACTTTCCTCTTCCTTCTTGGGTAACGCCAATTATTGCCGATTTTAATCGTTGTGTATCTTTACATGGTGCAGAAGCAATTTTTGGAATAAAATCAGTGTATAAAATGTTAAATGAAAAAGGATATGATTGTATTCTTAAGGTTGATTCTGATACAATGATTTTCCGCCCTGAATGTTTTACCGGACCAATTGAAACTGGAGCAGACTTTGTTTTTATTAAACGATTTGAAAATCCGAATAATACTAATCCAGCAGCCCGAACGGCAAATGGAATGGCTTATGCTATTAATAAGACTGGAGTAACCTGTTTAAATTCCACAGAGTCTGCATTATTTGATAAAACTATGTTCCAGTATGACCGGCATGAGGACTTAACTTTCTCTTCACTTCTTACTACAAATCGGTTTATTCAAACTTCTGAAATTCCTAAGTTTAAAATTTATTTCTCAGTTGGTCCTTATCGTAAGTCCGATATTATCGCAGCACACTTTGGTCATTGTGATATTGCTCGGATGAAAGATGAAATTAAGCTTATTAAGCCTCAGTTATATGATGAAATCTTTTCCGAGGAAAGTGAGAAGTATGTACAAAATCTTAAGAAGTATTGTGAAATCCACCAATATAAATTAAAAGAATACAAGAACCTTTATGACTTTGATGGCAAACCATTAGGCACTACCCAGCAAGTTCCAGAGGTAAAACATTGTACAACTGATCCGGCAGAAAGAGCTGTAATCCAGGCACAACGCGGACCAGCTACACCAGCTGGGCTTAAAATCCCAAATAAGATTGTTCGTCGAACCCGATCAAGAGGCCGCAAGGGTTAAGATTCGATTATAACCGAATATAGTTTAGTATTAATCGGTTGAACCTTTTCGCAAATCGTATTAACCGCCGCTGATAACATAGAACTTACTGCATTTTTAAACTGAAGTTCTTCTTCGGTTTCATCACCTGTTATAGCAAATCCGCTGTTCTTAATACGAATAGAGTAAAGATTACTTTTTCTATCTTTAACTCCAGTTAATTTATTCATACCATAGATTCGATCGACAAATTCAAAATCTTGGACCTTGAATAATTTCTGTAATTCCATATCAGTATCATCTTTTCGATCATATGCATAGGCATATGTAATCATATAGTAATTGATATTAAAACACTTACCATATGTTATTGGAGCACTATCATAGTTATCGACTTTAGTAAAGACTTCATTAATAATAGCATAGATGTCTGAACAGATTTTATCTAGTGAATTACGTTCTAATACCTTCCTCCGCAATTGTTGTGATTGTGATAGTGAAATCGGATAATTCCACATCGAAAGATCTGTATAGTTAAATGGTGCAGCATAGGTTACCCTATAAACAGTATTTCCGCTTTCATTGGTTTCTTCCGCTACTTTATTTTGGCCATACGACCAGAAACGGACTTCATATATACTACTAATTGCTTCTATTAATGCAGCACGATTAAGATCATCAGTTGCATATTCTGTAGAATTAACTAGTTGACCATTAATAAATGTTTCAATTTTAAATTGGTCGTTGCCACGTTGGTCCTTAAGTGATACTGCTAAATCTACACTTATAATATCAGTTTTGTTCTTATTAAAGAATGCAGCAATTTGACTTTCTAAATTGGTCCGGTCTTCAACTGAGGCTCCGGCAATTGATAATCCGAATAAATCAATTACTGATACTTCAGAATTAAGATCGGTAAGTTCCGGATCCTTACTAACAAATTTACTAGAGGTATTAGTAGTACTAATTGCTTTTCTTAATTCAAATGGAGTTGCAAAGTAATTAATTCTTTGGCCAGTTAGCTCGCTACCATAGTAAAGCTTCGCGTTAGCGTCGGAGTCATTTGATCGCGATGTTGTCTTGTATGGAGAAACCCGGTAATTAGTATATCGAATTTTATCACCTTTCTTCCAATACATCTTATAATTTGCATAATATTCTAAAGCTGAAGCTACATCAGCAAAGGTAGTATTTCCATTGGCTTCACAAAGTTGGTAATTAAGAATATCCTTGTAAGTATTTGTACTAGGTGTCTTATCCTTATTAATAGTGATATTCTTGTAAAGTTTGGTTAATAAGAATTTAATCTTTTGCGCTTGGTCAAGTGTATTAAAGGCGTCAAGAGAATAATCATCCGCAAGCTCTCCCTGTACATTAACAATATGATAAGCAATATTACTACTATACACCATCTTGCCAGTCTCGTTATCTTTAACCTGAATAGTTGGTTTAATCCCATTATTCATAACATCATTTTCGGACGGGAATAATGTATCGCAAATTGCATTGTCTAATTTAAGTTCTTTACCATCCGCCTTACTAGTATACGCTATATAATTATCTGCTCTACTATCAAGAATCCGACGTATCCAGATATTTTGGTTTTCATTGTCAAATAGTTTAATTGTCCAATGTTTTTTATTAGCCCAGTTATCACTAAATACTTCTGTAGATTCTTGATTTTCAGTTACTGTTTTGTGTGGAAATATTTCTGATGTTTTTTCTGTTGAAATTCCTGGTTCAGAATAATCTAAAGTAAATGCATCATATTCATAGCCGCCTTCTGTATTAACCTTCTCCCAATTGATAATAGGCCCTGCTGGAACACTACTATCAGGTTGATATTCTTTTACTCGGTAAATTTCTTGAGTAAATGGGGAATAAACCGGTTCAAGAGTTTCTTCGGTTGTTATTGTCCCATCATCATTTTCTACGTCTTTAGTTGTTTTTGTATAGACGTCACGACTAAATTCACCAGAATCGTAATTGAAATGAAATGCCTCAACAAATGGAGGAATTTCAAAATCCAATACTTCATCAACCGTAATAGCATTTAGGTAATTACCGTCTTTATCTGTAGGGGTTTCAACACATTCAATCGTGGATAACTCTCCACTTGAAACGTCTGTATTATAAACTAAAAATTTTGTATTAGCCGGATAAACACCAGTATCAATCGTCGGCTTCCAATAAAACAAATTATCACTATTATCTATTACCCAGCGTAAAAATTCACCAGGGGTATAAAGCATATGTGCGTATGAAGAATTGTCATCACTTCTAATACGTCTAGAATATGAGAACATAAACCGGTCAACTAATTCTCGGCGTGTTGTATCAAGATGGACAGAAAAACCTAAATTATTAAGATTATATGCAACTTTTGGTTGTATGGTATTACCAGCTAAAGACCCAGCACTGGTATAATATGTTATTCCTGTGGAATGAATTTTTGATGGATCATAATTACCTACATTTATCCGAACAGCATTCTCACTTTCAGTTTCTGATTTAGTTTTAGGAGTATCTAGAGAATAAATTGTATATAAGCAATTACCATTAGTTGTGCCAAATCTTTGGAATTTTCTCCAAAGCCGGAATTTATAATCATCTTCTACTTCTACATTAAAGAACGGCGATAATGAATTCTTTAGATGAATAAAGTCTGCATATACATTCGAGGCATCAGTTTCAAATTGCCGCTCGTCGCCATATTCATAGATTAGGTTATATGGCATTGCTTCTAAAGAACTCTTTACTGAAATACCATCTTCTAAAGCATCGATAGCACCTTCCATATTTTTATATTCGGAAAGTTTTTTATCTTCTTTAGCATCCGGGTTAACCCAGGTTTTCTCTAGAGCATATACTAGGTATTTGCCTTTATTTTTATCCTTATCAAGTTCTTCTAAGTTAAAGTTTGATATTAGACCAGGATAATCATATTGATTTTTCTGTGGACCGTTCTCTCCTTTTAATATTCTTGAAGCACCCGAGTCTATTAAATCTTTAAACTTTTCATTACTAAGATCTATATCATAATAGATGCAATGCATCTTATCATCAACATACCGGTTAATTAGACGGTTTTTGTAAAGAAGATACAGGACTGAATTATTGGTTTCTTTAGAAAGTGAATATAGGTAATTACCAAGCTGAACAATTTCTTTCGAAACCGCGCATGGAATAATAACATCCTTTTTAACGTTTTCCTGGTATTGAACTGGTTTATCAACCAAGTAAGATTTTTGAAAGGATTCAGCAAGCTTTAATTTGGCAGATAATTTATCAGATTGTTCAACTGAGGATACATTTGCTTCTGGTGCTAAATCGAACTTACTATTTTGCTGGCCAACGAAAATACGGTCTTCACCATTAACATTAACCTTAAAGAAAATCGCTTCATCATTAGCGACTACTTCTTTCAATTCAATCTGTTGTTTATATTCCATACGTTATGTAATCGTGTAGTTACCTCCGATTAATGTAAATTGTACAACTGCTCCAGCTCCAAAGTTAACAAGTCCGACTTCTTTCTCTTCTCCTGTTTCTTCATTGACTATTTCTTTATTTACATATTTTTCACATTTCGGCCCATATGAATTATATGTGACGAGAATTTTATCATCGCTAATCGAAATTGAAGAATTCGCTTTACTAATGCCAAACTTTGACAAGCTTAGTTCTTGAATAACTGAAATTGGTTTCTCGTCTTCTAATGAAGTATTAATATGGTAGCGGTAGATACAACCTTCCTTAGGTGCAGCAATTACAAATGTTTCTGCAACAGAGTCCATAGCTTCACCAAATGAAAGCTCTTTATTACGACCGGATAATTCAAGATCATTATCAGTAATTTTACCATTCTTGTAATAGTATATACCAACACTTTGGCGAGTCGGAGTTGTTCGATAGGTCGACAAGAAATAATTAGATCCCATTTCTAGGAATAATCCAAATAAACCGCTAACATTATTTTGCGGATTTTTTAATGATGTGGAGTATACATATTTTCCATCGGTTTTACTATAATTCCAGATTTCTACAAGTCCGATGCTGTTGTTAAAATATGGCGCGCCAATTAATAGGTTCCCTCCACTATACGACATACTTGTGCCATATCGTTCTTCTGTATCATTTGTGGAATAAACCTTTGAATATTCGATAGCAACTTTATCGTTTCCTGAATTACCAGTTTTAAAATCGTTATCGGAATATGGAGTCGGATATAACATCCGATATGTAAAGTCATATTTGTAATAGAAGTCGTAATAGTCTTGATATGAGCTAATGGTAGAAAAGGCCTCATTAATTTTCGTTCCACCAGTAGCAATATCTTTAATTGTATACAATGCATTTGAGGTCAAGTAATTTTCTAATTCGCCCCATGTACCGTTTTGATAACTAATTGTATTATATAGGTATTTACAGGTAAGTATTTGTTTTGCCTGAACAATATTATGGACTTCACTATTAACTAGGTCTTCAATAGAGAATACATAAACTCGCCCGAGTGAAGAGAATTTAATATTCTTTTCAGAAGTATATACCGGATATATATTTAGATCTTTTTCGGTATATCCAATAGCTGTCTCATATTTTTCACCAGGTGCTGAAATCAAAAGGTGCCCGTATTCATCGAATTCAATAGCTTCGCCAAATCTACCATATTGAATTTCATGTGGTGATTTTATAACCTTAACTAGTTTAAGATTTTTAGCACTTCCGTTATATTTAAATAATAATACCCGCCCATATGAAGGTTTAATTACATCATCTTCATCGAGGTGGCCGTATTTGTCTCGGCCAATTACTAGTGCATAGAAAGCCGAAGAAGGAAGAATTTCATTATACCGAATAGTGATTGTTGCGGTCTTATATGATTTATCGATTTGTATACTAGTAACATCTACCGTCTTAACACCATAACTACCAATTTGGAACTGAATAATCGGCGGGGTTTTGAATTGTTTTGCAAATTCAATTTGCCAAGTAGCTAAATATCCTTTGTCAGCTTCTGGAACTAAGATAGGACTGCTATGAAGTTCTGCAATAACGTCAGTATCCTCAACTGTTGATTTATTTCTTCCAAACAGAACTGCAGTATATTCGCCCTCGCTGATATCTTTAGTGGAGTCTCTTTTAATACTAATAGTAAACCGTTTTGATGTAGCACTGTACTGGATAAGAGGATGCACCACTGTTCCATTTTTATCAACAACCTGTATAATTGGTTGCATCAGATAATCATTGGAAATTTTAAATGACCATCTGGCATATCCATCAGCTTCAACTTCTAAGTCCGGACAAATCTTTTCTTCATGGATAACAATGTTTTCTTTAAGTTCGATTTGTTTCCGACCAGCAACTAGAAGTTTAAATGTACCACTCGGTAATGAAGGCTCTGACCAGTCAAATTTTACAATAACGGTATTTGTATCATGAACAAATGTAATCTCAGACTTAACTATTGCGTCCTTGCTATCTAATAATTGGAAAATTGGAATTCCATAATACTCATTAGGTAATATGAACTCCCAGGTTATTGATCCGTCTTCTTGGAAAATTTCTTTGTCGGTAGTATAGACATCAAATTCTGAAAATTCTTTACTAATTACAATAGAAGCATCCGGATCACCAACTGCAATATAGTTGCCATACGCTACAGTCTTCTTACCAAGTGAAGAAAAGATAATTCGCTCATTTGCTACTGGAAGACTAGAATAAGCATCCATCATATTTTCAGATATTGCTGGCTTATTCGTTCTAGCAGGAATATTGTCATTTAATGTATTAAGATCAAGCACATATAAGTTGCCACCGGTATATGTGTTATTATTTACTTGTAATTCGTCAGTAGCAACACCCCAACCACTGTTTTTCTTATCAATCGAAATAGATGCTGGGAATTTATACTTTTCATATGTTGGAACATATTTACCAGTTGTTGAATCAAATTCCCAAAGTTGTTCATCTGTTCGCCGATGAATAGCCGGATAAGAATCAATAGCTTCGTTCGCTTGGTTATTAGTATCAAGGTTATCGAGTGTAGTAAAGAGGCGATAATTATTACTAACATTAATCTCTGCATTATTAATATCGGATAATGGGACTTTAAAAAGAACAATGTTCTTATTAGTTTCATGACCTGTTGGAACACGTGGTAATACTATTAGAACTACAGGGTAAGTTGAATAGTCTTCTGTAGCAATTCCAGAACTTGGATCATTTGGAATATTATAGTTGTAAACGTGCAACCGATAATATACTGGCGTTTTACTTTCGTGATAAAGTGGTATAGTATAATCAATCGAATTGGAAACTGGGCCGTAAATAACTTCCCAAGAATTGGCATCCGCCATATTAGTGGTTCGTTCCCAAGTAAATATAGGTTCTGAACCTTGGGTTAAATCAGAAACTAATGTAAGTTTATCCCCGACATGTAATGAAACATCACCGCCTGAAACCTTATCCTGATTAATAATAATGTTATACTTAACTGTAATACCAATTAAGTCTTGAACATCGTCCGAATCAACACCTTGGATAACACGCTGGTTTTCAAATCCTTCAGGAGTATAGTATATTTTTCCAAAGTAATTACCTGCATTCTCTACTTTAACCTTAGCAAATTGTAACTCTGCATAATAATTCGGATCCTCCTCATTAGGTGTTTCTGAAGAAACTGGAACACTAGAAACCAATGTAGGAGAACCAACATCTGGTTGCAAGTACCATTGAACTGAAGCATTTAAAATATCAGAGTCAGCATTCTCAATATTTGCTTTTAATCTAAAGGTTTGATTTGTCCAAGCAGTATAAGATGTAGCTTCATATCGTAATGTTGGAACCGCTGCAATACGAAGTGAAATAGAATTGCTAAGAATATAATCGTGATAATTAATTGAGGCGGTAATAGTTTTCTCACGATCTTCTGTGTTTATTTCATAAAGACCATAAGAGTATCCAGCGACCTTAGTACTTTGTTCAGGATCAACATTATGTATTCTTGGGACATCTCCTTCAATCTTCCATTCAATATTTAGAGTTTTCTTTTGTTGTTCTTCATCATTCTCTAAATCGGTGTATTCACTAAGTAGGACTGGATTATACTTTGTAATTCTTGAATTGGCATCATTAATACCAGTAGAAGTATTAGTATATGAGTAGTCAATAGCTGCGCCATCAGGATCATCTTTATAACTTATTTCTTCACAACCGCATTTTGCGGCATCATCTCTTGCGCGTTCATTACCAAATATATCATTAGATTGATATTCTAGTAAAGCCATATTACTATGGTCTACATATAAATTAAACAAGTCTAATTTCGTAAGACCTGTAATATCTGCTATATAGTTTAAGCACTTAACAAAGCCATTGAAAATATTATATGGATAAGCTAAACCTGAATGTTTAACCACTTCGTAATCTTTATTGTATACAATGTAAGAACCGGCCTCGACGCCATCATCTCCTGTAATAACCTCCGTAGTTCCTACATCTTTAGTTTCATCAGTTGCTAGGACTAAGCAATTTTGAATTGAGGTAAATTGTTCAGTTGTAGCACTTGCTTCAGACCCGATAATAGTTGAATATCTGATAATCGATTTAACTAAATCTCTTGGGCCTAAATTATCTGACCAAATCGGTTGGAGAAATGTTGAATTACTTACAATAACATATGAGAAACCTTTCTCTGCACCATAGGTAATATCCTCCGAAATATTAAACATTAATTGATCCGCTGTGGTATCGGTAATAACTACATTAATCGGAAGGTCTTTGTAGAAATTTTCATATTTGATCTTAGCATTATCAAAATAAGATTTTGAAATTTTTAAATTAGTTGTTTCGAATGCTAAAATAGCTTCATCACTGTTAATTTCCTTGGTGGCATAGAATGCACAATTTTCAACAGTAATAGAATCACTAGCATAAAATGGACCAGATTCACGCTTCCCACTCAATTGTCCAAATTTGCTAGTGTATAAACCAAGGTTTTTGGTATTGATTATATTTGTACCACAATCATTGATTTCACATTGGTAAAAATTAACACTTGTAATACCATTAATAATAGTACCATAGCTGTATCCATTACTTGGAACAGTATTGCTTTTTACAAAGTTTACTTTCGATATATTACTATCACTATCGACAGGATTATTGATCTCAATACCTTCAAGGAATTCACAATTAATAAATGTTACACTTGATCGGTCATCTAGTGTGAACTCTGGAGATTCAAAAGAACAATTAATAAATGTTATATTTGAATTTATTAAATTGAACTGCGTTGGTTTGCTCGAATCTTCCGAAGTTGGTAATTTATAAAATTTACAATTTGAAATTATTGTAGAAGTATTACAATCTAAGAAATTAATTTTTTCAATAGAATCCTTAGTTTTGAAATCATATAATACTAAACCAGAGAAATCGATTGTGAGTGTTTTATATGGATATCCGACTTCAGAATCTTTGCCTATGTATACGGTTCCTCCACCATTTTCTTTACACTCATTAACACCTTCAATAATATCGATATCAGCACCAGAGATTGCTGTATTATTATAGTAGACGCGTTTAAGTGTTGTTTGAAGAACCGTCTCTTTATAATCATCCCATAATTCACAATTACCGCTATTTGTAATAGCACCTCTAGCGGTTACTGATTTATTATTAATCGAGAGTGTTTTTGTAGGAATTGAAATATTTTCTAGGGTAACAGAGGATGGAGCGATTGTACAATGGACTTCAATATTAATATCTGTATTCTCAGAATCAGTTACTATGACATAGAAATTTGAATTAACAAGAATATTTTTAAAAATCTCATGTTCTTGATTAATTTTGAAAACATACGCTGATGCGTCATCCTTTAATTTAATAGTAATTAACGAGTCATCGCTAGTTAAATCAGTAATTACCTCTTCTATAAGGTCTGATTCGACAGACTTGGTATAAACCACTTTAGCTTGAATCGTATCAGCACGGGTGAACGGATATTCAGTAATCGGAAACTCTGTAGTACTAATCTTATTAAATGGGTTCCGCCGTTCGATTGTATGATAAGTGGCCATGCGTGCTTGCTCAACCGTTATTTAAGGTTTTGGGGTCCGGACATTACCTGAAGTATATACAAAGAAACCTCTCGTAATGAGAGGTTTCTTAAAGAATTGTAAATCAACAAGACTAATTTTAAGCGTCAGAACCTGATGCTGCAGCAAGTGCATTCTCGTTGGCCCCTTTAGTACCAGTGACATCAAAGTCATTAGTATAAGAATATGCAAATGTTACATCAACATTTAGGTATTCTGAAGCATCTTGTTTCATTGCTAAAGCCGGAACTTCTGTTGGGAAAATACCATAAATCTGGATAGCGCCAGCGGTTGTAAGTGGTTTGTAATTATTATCTAATATTTCAATTTTGGCTTCACCAGATGGGAATCCGCGGTCACCGCCAATTTCCGTATCCCAATTAGAATAAACGTTTACCCATTCTAATAATTTTTTATAACCTTTAAGGCTGAGATCCATAATAACTGTGGTTTTCCAGGATCCATCATATTCCATATTACCTGGCATGCGAAGTGTAAAGCCATGGCGTTTTACTTCGAGTGTTGTAAGTTTTTTACCAGGAATATCGGTTCCTTGACAAAAAATATCAAACATACCTGTTCCAAGACCTAAGTTTGGATCAACGCCGCTGGGTACTTTAGTAAAAGATACTTTATAGTATGTGGATTGAAGTAATTTCTGTGAAGAAATTTGATCGCGAAATGTTGCTACTGTTCCCATATTGTTTAATTAAAAGTTAAATTGCAATTTGATTTTATTTAAGCATTCACCTCCAAAATAAAATCTAATTTTTTGAATAAAAATGCCAAAGAGTAAAGATACTAGTCTAGTTAAATTTTCTCATAAGCAACCTAAGGT
>CAVIPP010000040.1:0-10880 GCA_963644615.1 Oscillospiraceae bacterium | reverse complement strand
AAAACAAAAATTCATGGATATTCGTAAAAGAGCATTCAAATATCCTGAACTTGGTAAAAAATCTCATCTCATCTGTATTCCAACAACATCTGGAACTGGTAGTGAAGTCACTCCATTCGCCGTTATTTCTGACAAGAAAAATAATAAGAAATACCCACTTACAGACTATTCTTTAACTCCTACTATCGCTATTATTGATGCTGAATTTACAACTAATCTTCCTGCCAAATCAACAGCAATGACTGGAATGGATGTTCTTACCCATGCGATTGAAGCATATGTCAGTGTTATGGCCAACGATTTCACTGATGGATTAGCAATCAAAGCTATCGAACTAGTTTTTAAATATTTACCTCGTGCAGTCAAAGATGGTAAAAACGATTTAGTTGCTCGTGAAAAAATGCATAACGCTGCAACAATTGCTGGTATGGCATTTGCGAACGCATTCTTAGGAATGACTCACTCACTTGCTCATAAGGTTGGCGCGGAATTCCATACTGTTCATGGTCATACCTGTGGAATACTTCTACCTTATGTCATTAGATACAATGGACAAGTTCCAACTAAATTATCGACTTGGCCAAAATATAATGAATATTGTGCTGATAAAAAATATCAAGATATTGCTAAACTCCTTCACTTACCTGCTGATACACCAGAACAAGGTGTTGAATCACTAGCGAAAGCTTGCCACGATTTACAAGTTGAATGTGGGTTAAGTGATAACTTTGCAAGTTATGGAATGAGCTTAGAAGAATGGAACGAGAAGATAGATCGTATCGCCGTTTTAGCTTATGAAGATCAATGCTCACCATGTAATCCGAGAGTGCCACTTGTAGAAGACATGAAAGTCATTCTTAAAAAAGCTTATACAGGTGAACAATAATTTATTAAACTTTATAAAAATTCATTTTCTTGATTTAAAAATTCAATCAGTCCCTTATATCTAATTAATATAATGGGACTTTTTTAATGTTTGTGTTAGAATTGCTTTGAAAAAAAAGGAAATAGTTATGAATCTTAAATTTGATACTAGAGTTCAAGAATTAAAATATAAAGTCTTGAAAGAAATCGCTAAAGCATATTTTAATGGAACACTCGCAAAAGAATATTTAGATATCCCTCAACGAATTGTTCCAGGACCAAAACCAACAATGCGTTGTTGCATTTATAAAGAAAGAGCCATTTTACTCGAAAGAATGAAACTTGCTCTCGGCGGTAATAAAGAAATTAATAATATCGTTGAAGTTATTAAAGTCGCATGCGATGAATGTCCTCTTGGAGGATATGAAGTTACAAATAGATGCCGTGGATGTATTGCCCATAGATGCGCTGCTGCGTGTCATAGAAACGCAATTACTTTTGACCCAGAAACATATTCAGCAAAAATAAATAAAGACTTGTGTGTCAACTGTGGAATGTGCGCTAAAGCATGTCAATATAACGCCATTCAAAATTATCAACGTCCTTGTGAAGTTTCTTGTAAAGTTAAAGCCATTTCAATGGATGTAGATCACGCTGCTCATATCGATGATGAAAAATGTATTCAATGTGGTGCTTGTGTCTATCAATGTCCATTTGGTGCCATCATGGATAAATCATATATCACAAATGTGATTGATATCTTAAAAGATAGTGATTTTTCTAAGAAGTATCCTGTCTACGCCATTGTTGCGCCAGCAATTTCTGCTCAATTTAAATATGCGACACTAGGTCAACTCGTCAATGCTATTGAACAACTTGGTTTTAGCCATGTTGTGGAAGCTGCTCTCGGAGCAGATATGGTTGCTTATAAAGAAGCGCAAGAATTAGCAGAAAAAGGCTTTCTAACTTCTAGTTGTTGTCCAGCGTTTGTCTCTTTAATCAAGAAATATTATGCCAAATTAGCGGACAATATATCTTCTAATTTATCTCCAATGGCAACAATTGCTAAATGGATTAAAGAAAATAATCCTAATGCTAAAACAGTATTCATTGGACCTTGCGTTGCTAAGAAAAGAGAAATTCAAGATGAAAAAGTTAAACCATATGTCGATGTTGTTATAACTTTTGAAGAGCTTCAGGCTATGATTGATGCTAGAGACATTGATGTGACAACTGCTGCAGAAAGTGAACTATTTAATGCATCAGCATTCGGAAGAACATTTGCTCGTTGTGGTGGACTTGCTGACGCTGTTAAAGAAGCACTTAAAGAACAAAATTCTGATTTTGAATTAAAAGCTGCATCTGCTGACGGAGTTGATAACTGTAAACTTATGCTTACTAAAGCTAACGCAAACAAAGAAAACAATTTCCTCGAAGGCATGGCTTGTAGTGGTGGTTGTATTGGTGGTCCATGTTGTTTAACTCATGAATTCCGAGATAAACTAGAAGTAGATAAATATTCTAAGTCCGCTAAAGAAAAAACAATTGAAGAATCAATTGCTAATTTATCAAAGAAGGTCTAAAGACCTTTTTTGTTTACTCTATACATACTAAACTACTTGAGATTAATTTATCTAAATAAAAAGTTCGACATACTTATCGAACAATATATTTGAGGAATTTTTTTGAATTTTGGTGCAGCGAATGAGAATCGAACTCACACGGGTTGCCCCATACGCCCCTCAAACGTACGCGTCTACCAGTTCCGCCATCGCTGCAGCGTTTATTACTATAAACTTTTTTAATGCTCTAAACAAGTAATTTATTAAAAACGCAGAAGTATGCGATTTTATAGTTTTCTCTGTTTTAAATTTATTTGATTTTTGTTGCTTTGCCTTTAGAGGCACCCTTGGAATTATGAATAATGGCTTTTCTTCCATTTTTCGCTGTTAAATTTTGGATATATTCTTCTGCTTCAACTTTTGTTTTACATTTACTAATTACTTTTCCAGCTGCACCTTTAGTTTGTGCTAAACGGATTTCCCATAGATTAGTGTCTTTGTTTTTACTTACAGTGTAAAATTTGCCATCACTTTTAACTTGTCGGTTGTTTTCTTCTTTTTGAATTTCTTTCTTAGCCATAAAATTATTTCCTTTAGAGAACTTGGAACGCTATTGTTGCTATTCCTAAATATAAAATTAATGATAATACATCAACTATAGTTGTTAGTAGTGGTTGAGCAATAATTGCTGGATCTTTTTTAAGCGCTGCGACACTTAAAGGAAGAACGACAGCAACTACTTTAGAAATGAAACTTGCCGCAAAAAGTGTAATAGATACTGTGCCTGCAACTTTGATAGCGGATTCAAAAAATACAAGTGTCCAACATTGTCCATTCCAAATTGTTGGAGCAATTCCGTTAGTATTTGCACCAGTATAGTAGACATTTTCAACGATGCCGACGTATTGTTCCATCGTAAACCAAACAAAAGCAAACACTAAGATAATAGAGGAAACTATTAATGCGGAAAGCATTTCCTTTAAAATTACTTTTAAAAAGTCTTTCGGTGAAAATTCTTTTGTGGCAAGTCCTCTAATCATAAAGGCGATTGTTTGCCCACCAGCGTTTCCACCTGTATCCATTAGAGTCGGAACAAAGGCAATTAAGATTGGCATTAAAATAAATACTTCTTGACCTTGGAGTTTATCAAGAACCATTGTGGTAAATGTTCCTAAAATTAATAAAACAATAATCCATGGGACACATTTCATTGCCATCTTCCAGGCCGGAGTGTCTAAATAAGAATCTTCAAGAGGACTAACGTGAGAAAGCACAGCGACGTCTTCAGTTGCCTCTTCTTCAATAACATCGACGATATCATCAACAGTACAAATACCAACTAGACGGTTTTCATTATTGACAACTGCGATAGCGTTTAAGTCGTAACGTTTGACCATATTTGCGACTTCTTCTTGGTCGGTATTAACACTTACTGTCACGAAGTCTTTATTCATAATATCTTCAAGTTTTTCGTCCCCTTTTGCGAATATCAAATCATCTAAGTCAAGGGTACCGACTAGATTTCTTTTGTTATCGATAATGAATAATGTGTAAATTGTCTCTTTGTCTTTGCCTATTTTCCTAATCTTGGCAATAGCTTCGTCAGCGGTCAATGTATTGAGCAAAGAAAGGAGCTCAGTAGTCATAATTGAACCAGCTGTGTTTTCTTTATAATTGAGAAGTCTATTTATTGTTGCTCGTCTTTCTTTCGGAACGTTTCTTAAAATTCGACTAACTAGATTCGCAGGCATATCTTCAATATCATCGACTAAGTCATCAGTGAATTGTTGTTCGAGAATATCCGCTAATTGGTCATCGCTTAATATACGAATTAATTCTTCTTTGACGTCTGGATCAAGCTCTGTAAATAAGTCAGCGGTGTATTCACTTTTGACACATTTAAATATGAAAACTAATTTTTTAATATCTTCGATATCGCTACACGCTTCAGCAATATCAATTGTTGGAACAACTTCAAAAATATGGCGAATTTCTTTTACCTTTTTTTCGTCAATTAATTGTTCGATTTGTGATGTTGATATTAATTCGTTTTCCATATCGTTAAAAGTTTAACTACTTTATTAAAATAAAGAAAGAAAAAGAGAAAAAAATGATTATTAATTTATATTGTGTGTTAGAATACTAAAGTATTAAAGAGGTTTAAAAATGAAAAATATTCTCGTTGAAACTAGTGCTAGACATGTCCATGTCACTCAAGAAGCACTAGAAATATTGTTTGGAAAAGGTCACACTCTAGAAGTTAGAAAAATGTTATCTCAGCCAGGACAATTTGCATCTACTGACAAAGTAGAAGTTATTGGTTATAACTTAAAAGATCCAAATGGTCCTCGCCCAAGTGCAAAACTTTCAATTCTTGGACCAGTGAGAAATGCTAATCAAGTTGAAGTTTCTTTTACAGACGCAAGAACTTTAGGATTAACTGCTCCTGTTAGAGAAAGTGGCGATATTGCTGGAAGTGGAAAATGCACCTTAAAAGGTCCAGTGGGTTCAATTGAACTTTCTGAAGGAGTAATTATCGCTAAACGCCATATTCATATGACTCCTAAAGATGCATCTGAATTTGGTGTTAATAATGGTGATATAGTAACTGTCTTAGTTGATACTGGTAAAGGACGTAAGACATTGTTTGCTGATACTGTTATTAGAGTTTCTCCAAAATTTGCCTTAGCGATGCATATTGATACCGATGAATGTAATGCTTCATGTGCTTTTGGTGAAGTATATGGAACTATTGTTAAATAATTATGGAAAAAGTAATTGAATACACACCACAAAATGTCTGTTCTAAAAAAATGATAATTACTGTCGAAGATGGGATTGTCAAAAAGTTAGAAGTTTTAGGTGGTTGTAATGGGAATGTTCAAGCTGTTCAAAAATTAATTGAAGGCATGAAAGTTGATGAAGCAATCAAGCGCCTAGACGGTATTAAATGTCGAGGTAGTCGCACTGGTCAAACTTCTTGTCCAGATCAATTAGCGAACGCTCTTAAAAATTTATAAAACAAAATTGATATATCTAAATATAAAGATATAATATTTAATAAAATCTTATCAAGAACTGCGTAATAAGGATGAGATAACGCAGTAGCAACTCTAGAAATAGTAAGTGCTCTTCCTTAGCAGAGATCCCACTCTCTGAACGATAAGGTCAGGATGTCCTAAAGAATGGTCTTCCACAAGTGGGAAGCCATTTTATTTTATTGGGGAGAAAAACATGAAAAAAGAAAAGAATTTATTTACAAGCGAATCAGTTTCAGAGGGCCATCCAGATAAGGTTGCCGATCAAATCGCTGATGCTATTTTAGATTATTGTCTAACTATCGATCCAAACAGTCGTGTCGCATGTGAAGTTTTTTGTACAAAAGACTATGTCTTAATTGGTGGAGAAATTACTTCTATTGCCCGTCCAAATTATGAGCAAATAGTTAAAAATGTATTGAAAGAAATAGGCTATACGAATCCTGAATACGGTTTTAGCGATAAAACAGTTAAAGTTGATGTTAAAGTTCAAGAACAATCACCTGACATTGCTCAAGGTGTTAATGCTAAAAAGTCAGAAGAAATAGGTGCAGGTGATCAAGGGATAATGTTTGGTTATGCATCTAATGAATCAAAAGGATATATGCCTCTTGCAATCTCGCTTGCGCATAAGCTCGTCCGTATTGCGACAAATTTACGTAAATCAGGTGAATTTAAATATGCCCGTCCTGACATGAAATCTCAAGTGACAATCGATTACACTGATTCAAAAAATATTAAAGTCGACACAGTTTTGATGTCTATTTCTCATGATCCTGATTTCAATGAAGAAGAATTTAAAGACTTTATTATAAATAAAATCATGATTCCTGTCGTTAAATCCTTTGGATTAAATGATGATTTTAAAATATTAATTAATCCAACTGGTCGATTTGTTATCGGTGGACCTGCTGGTGACACAGGGCTAACTGGAAGAAAAATCATTGTGGACACCTATGGTGGAAGTGGTCATCATGGTGGAGGTTCTTTCTCAGGTAAAGATCCAACTAAAGTTGATCGAAGCGCAACATACATGGCTAGATATATTGCTAAAAATCTTGTCGCTGCGGGCGCTAGCGATAGACTAGAAGTTCAAATTGCCTATGCAATTGGAAAACCTGAACCGGTTTCAATTGGCGTTTCAACGTTTGGGACCGCTCATTATTCTGATGAGAAGATTTTAGAAGCAATTGATAAAGTTTTTGACCTTAGACCTGGAATGATAATTAAAAATTTCTCATTACAAAAGCCAGAATTTAAATATCAAGACATCTCTAATTATGGTCACTTAGGTCGTCAAGATTTAAACCTACCTTGGGAGAAACTTGATAAGGTTGAAAAAATTCAAAAAATCTTAAAAAGTTAATACGTATTGTTCTTTTATGTACAATTTTGGGAAAAATAATTGAATTGTTATATATAATTCTCTTTTTTAGTGCGATAATGATTATAGAAATAATCCTTAAAAATGTAAGGATAATTTGAAAGGAGAATTAATTATTATGAAATACCAAATTATCGGAAAAAATATCGAAGTTACAGAAGGAATTAAATCCGCTATTGAGAAGAAACTTTCACGTATGGACAAATATTTTGTCATTAATGATGATGTTTCTTGTCGTGTTGTCGTAAGATCTTATAAAGTTGGCGCTAAAGTAGAAGTGACTATCTTTACTCCTCAAATGGATTTCCGCGCTGAAGTAACCGATTTAGATTTATATAACGCCTTTGATACTGCAGTTGATAAACTCGAAGGTCAAATGAGGAAACTTAAAACTAAAATGGACCGTTCTCGTGGTGATAAACTTGGTTTAGGTAAAGCTCTCGCATTTGAAAACATTGAACCTATCGAAGAAGAAGCTATTACTGAAGAGGTTGTTCGTGTTAAAAATATCGATTTAACACCTATGAGTGTTGATGAAGCGATTGCGAGAATGGAATCCCTGGATCACCCATTCTTCATGTATCTTGACGAAGAAGATAATAAGATTACTGTCATCTATACTCGTGACGATGGTGGATATGGAATCCTCCAAGCCGAGAACGAACTCAAATAAATTTATTAAGAGCCTCAATTTGATCGCCTCAATTTGTGGCTCTTTTATTTTGCGATTTATTTATCTTTGTAATACAATTGAGCGGATGGCTAAGTTAATTGCGACAGATTTAGATGGTACACTCTTCTATCCAAAGCGAAGAGTAAGAATGATTTCAAACAAATCACTCAAGTTTTTGCATAATTTTATTGATGAAGGAAACCATGTTGTCTTAGTCAGTGGTCGTAATCAAGAATATTGTCATAAAGTTTTAAGAAAAATAAATCGACCTGTAGATATTATTGGTTGTAATTCTTCGTATATCATTCAAAACGGAAAATTAATTAAAGAAACGTTTTTCGATGGCGAAAAATTAGCAAAAATACTCGAAGAAATCAAAACTAAATATAATCCAAAGGCCATCATGATAATGACCGGAGATAAGAATTTTATTTCAAAACGTTCAGTAACAGATGCCTGGTATTCAATTGGTTATAAAATTTGGTATTTTTTCCAAGGCGTATATCGTGAGAAGTTCTTTATTAGTGATCAAAAATTTGACGCTGCGGTAAAATCGGGAAAAGTTTACAAAGTAATGATTATGTTTGGTGTCAACAAAAAGGCTAAACTCCGTGCTTTAAAAGCAAATAAAGAAATTAGAAATACATACTCTAATGATTTAGAAGCGAGTTGGTCAGAACAAATGATTGAACTTACTCCTTTTGATTGTTCTAAAGCTTCGGGGTTGAAATATTACGCTAATTATCTTATGATAAACCACAATGATATATTTGTTGTCGGTGATTCCGGCAATGATATATCGATGTTCAATGAGTTCTACGAGAACAGCTATTGTATTGAAAGGGCGCCGCTATCGGTCTCGAAGCACGCCAACCATGTTATAAAACATTTTTGGGAACTCGAGAAATATATTGCAAAGAAAGGAAGTAATTAACAGATGAATAATTACACAATCGCAATTTCTAGTTTTCTAAGGTTCAACGTCGTTATTCTTAACACGCTTGAATATGTAATGAGAAAGGACAAATACGACTTAAACGCATATAAAGCTCGTAAAGAAATCATTGAAAAAGAAATTACCACAAACACCCCACTTAAATCCTGCTTAGATAATAGTGGCGATGCAGGAAAGGCCTTACTTGAAAAAATCCAAAACATTTCAGATGAAATTTACGGAAATAATTCAACAATAGTTAAACTCGCCGGAGATGAAAGCGAATTAAGAGTTGACCAAGCCCAACATTTAGTTGTATTTGAAAGTGTTCTACCAGTATATGAAGAAATTCGTCATGTCATTGTTGCCCATGTTGCACAAGCTCGTAAAGAAAATCTTTATGATGATGAAATTTTAGATAAAACTTTACTTGCTACTGAATATTTCTATCGTGGAATTGTCAATATGCTTTTACTTGATGATCTTGATAGATTATTTGCAGAATATAACAAAGCCCGTCAAGAAGCTAAAGGTGAAATTACTCCTCAATCTAATTTTATTCAAGGTGATATTCAAAAAGTTGTCGGTTTATTAAATCAAACTAGACAAAATAGTCCGCTTACAAGTGCAGATTATTATGAATTAATCGACCCACTATTCGCCCTAATTGAAATGACTAGTGGTCGTCGCGATCTCCCAGTTGGAAAGAATTTTGGTGATGTCTTCACTAATGTGAAAACTATTGCTAAAGATAAAACTCAAAAGTGGGAAGCTAATTGGAAAGACTTATACGAAACCTTCGTCAAACACTTTGATGAAGCCATTAAAGAATTCCAAGCTAAAGCAAAAAAAGATGCTTAATTGAAAATCACTAATTATAGTGATATATTACTTCAGTATGAAAAAACAAAATACAAACAAAATTGAATTTAAAGAATTAATTTGGTACTTCATTGCCGGAGTGCTTGCTTTCGGTGGTGTCTTCATGATGATTTTTGGAATCATCGGTCACCATATGTCTGGTAATCTTGAACAAAATTTCATCAAACAAGCTGAAAAGAATATTGTTTTAGATTTTAGAATTTGGGGAATTATTTTATTAGCCGCTGGTGTTGTTATTGCACTGATCGCTTTAGTCTATTTTGCTAGTAAGGCTGATCGAAATAATGAAAAGATTCTACGTAGACAACAACGTCTCAACACTTCGCTTACTGAAGGAATGGAAATTAAGCCAGCTGTTCAAACAATCGAAGTTGATTCAACTTTAGTTGAAAATAAACCTCAAGAATAATTAATGAGCCACTTCCGAGTGGCTTTTTAATTGTCTTTTAAAATAAATCAAAACTAGACAAAATAATTTATTGCTTTAAAATTGATTTAAACCGTTGACGTAGAGAAAACTACAAATGTCTTGATAGAGAATCTAGGATGGTGGAAGCTAGATAAGAATATGTAGATAATATGGACTACTTAGGGCAAAGTGAAATTTAGTAGCAATGACGCTGCTCCCGTTAAAGAGCATGAGTGCAATTATAAAAATAATAATTGAACTAAGGTGGTACCACGTGAAAGCGTCCTTAGATGTTTACTCATCTAAGGTTTTTATTTTGTGAGGTAATAGAAAAATGGAAAAAAAGAGAATGGTAAGTGGCATAAAGCCTACTGGAAAATTAACTTTAGGAAATTATATTGGTGCTATTAAACAATTTGTTTCTTATCAAGAGGAATATGATTTAATTGTTTTTATTGCTGATCTTCATTCTTTAACTTTACCAATAGATCCAAAAGAATTAAGAGAAAACACTAAAGATTTAATTGCAATTTATCTTGCGTGTGGGCTTGATCCTAATAAGGTAATATTATTTAAACAAAGTGATGTTCCTGAACACGCTGAACTCGGCTACGTTTTAGCGTGTAATTCTAATATGGGTGAACTTCATCGTATGACCCAATTTAAAGACAAGACTTCTAAATTAGGCTCTAATGATTCTATTCCTACTGGTATATTTATTTATCCAACACTTATGGCTGCGGATATCCTCTTATATGATACCGATTATGTTCCAGTTGGGCTTGACCAAAAACAGCACGTTGAATTAACTAGAGATATCGCTATTAGATTTAATCATAATTATGGCGATACATTTAAAATACCTGAACCTATAATTGCAAAAAGTGGAGCCAAAATATATTCACTAAGTGACCCAAGTAAAAAGATGTCTAAATCAGAATCTGATAAAGGAACAATTTATTTACTTGATGATTTAAATATCACACGTAAGAAAATTATGTCAGCCGTTACTGATATGAGAAATAGTGTCAAATTTGATCCAATTAACCAACCAGGAATTAGCAATTTATTGACAATTATGTCTTCTTTAACTGGTGAAGATGTTAATGAAATTGCTAAAAAATACGAAAATGG
>CAVIPP010000039.1:3680-11106 GCA_963644615.1 Oscillospiraceae bacterium | reverse complement strand
GATAAAAGTAAGGCATATCAAATTTGTGTTGAAGGAGAGCGACTATTGTGATATATTAAATCAGTAAAAAATTATCGATTAGATAGATTTAAAGTATACATAGAAGGCTATTTATTATGAATAATAAAGAGGAACTCACCGCGTTAATTAAGTATTTAATAGATCACAATTCTCATCACTTAGATGAACTAATTGAGTTAAATAGTTCACTAAAAGATGTTAATAGTAATGCATATAAGAAAGTAGAAGAAGCAATCGTTTATTTTAATGATGGTAATTCATCTTTAAAAGAAGCTTTAGAGCAATTAAAAAAATAATATTATGTGTTTATCAACAGTTTATAAAAACAAAATAGATGAGAATAATATCTTAATGAAAAATGTCTTAAGCATACAAACTAGTGATGCTTATCTTATTTTTACAGATTTAATGGAACGAACTCTTAAAGTGAAAGGGCAAATAAAAATAGCTAATCTTGTCGATGGCTATGTTGTTATTAATGTCGATGAAAATTAATAAGCCAATCATTTTAGCGTTCACTGGTAAAGGTGGAGTAGGTAAAACTTCTCTAGCAGCTTTAACTATTAAAATCATTCACGATACATTACCAAATAAAAAAATATTAGCCATCGATGCAGATCCTGCGATTGGACTAGCGACAGCTTTAGGGGTAGACTCCTCATCGACGGTTGATGATATTCGTAAATTATTTATTAATGAGGCCGATAAGGGTGAGACACAAAAAGCAATTGAAATATTAAGTGAAGCAAAATATCAAATTTATGACGCTATTAAGCAAATTGATAATATTTCATTTTTAGCAATTGGTCGCCCTGAATCAAGTGGCTGCTATTGTAAAGTTAATGCATATTTAAAAGAAGTCATCTCTTTAATCGCTAATAATTATGACTATGTCATCATTGATGGTGAAGCAGGTATCGAACAAGTCAACCGACGCGTCATGGAAAAAGTTAATCATTTAATTTTAGTTAGCGATGCTTCTAAAAAAGGTATTGAAGTTTGTAAAACAATCAAAAAAGTCGCTAATGAATTATCAATGTTTGAAAAAGAAGGTCTCATCCTCAATCGTATTAGTGAATCGGTTAATGTAAATAATCTAGATTTAGATGGACTTAATTTATTAACAATAATTCCTGAAAATAAAGACATGATGCTAATAGATGTTAAAGGGGAATCTATTTTTACATTAAGTAGTAATAATTCAATGTATTTAAACGCTAAAAAAGCGTTAGAAAAATTAGATATTTTATAAATTGAAAGGATACGTATGAAAGATTTAAAGCATTTATATTACTTTGAAAGACTTCTCGAAGACGCCAATAACGAGTTGGTTAGACAAGCAAAAGCAAACGGCTTAAAATGCATTGGAACAACTTGTTATCAAATACCAGAAGTCTTGCTTAATCTTAAGGGTTGTTTTTCATCTCGCTTAAGAGCACCTCGAACTGGTTCAATGGAAATGGGAACATATTACATGACCTCATTTTTATGCGAATACACACGTGCGCTCCTTGAAAGAGCGATTGAAGGAGGCTATCAATATTTAGATTGTTTGCTTACTCCTGATGGTTGTTCAATGATTAATCGCTGTGTCGAAAACATGGAACTACTTAAAACAATGCCTAATGATGGCTTCTTTTATGAATATTTAGAAGTACCAATGAAAGATGATGAGAATGGTTTAAGTCTATACGTCAGTGAATGCCGAAAGAAAATATTAAATTCACTTCATGAACATTTTGGAATTGATACAAGCGACGAAGCTCTTATTGAAGCAGTTAATACTCACAATAAAATGTGTAAAATTATATCTGAGTTAGGTGAATTTAGAAAAGAAGAAAACCCAAAAATCACTGGCTATGAATTTCATATTATTGTGATGGCAACTTATGTTTGCCCTCACGAATTACTTCTTGATAAACTCGTAGAAACTCTTGAAGAAGTTAAATCTAGAGTTCCTGACGAAAAGAAAAAATATCGCGCTAGAGTGGTTGTGGTTGGTTCTGAAATCGATGACGTCGATATGATTCGACTAATTGAAGATTCAGGTGCGCTTGTCGTCGCTGACCGTTTCTGTTTTGGCTCTTTACCAGGTCGAGAAGAAATTATTCTTAACGATAAAGAAGATATTTTAACTCAAATTTGTGCGCATTATATGCATTCATGTATGTGTCCACGACATATGAATGTAGCTAAATTCAATCGTCGTAAACAATATGTAAACGAAATATATCAACTCTATCATGCGGATGGAATCATTTATGAACAGATGAAATTTTGTGATCCTTGGGCGTATGAACGTATGACTGGTACTCATATGATGAGAGATGAATATAACTACCCAGTTCTATCAATAGATAGACCATACGCTGTCGGTAATTCTGGACAAATTAGAACTCGTGTTCAAGCGTTTGTTGAAAGTATTGAAATTAAGAAAATCCAAGGAGGGAATAAATAATGGGTGCAAAAGTAGGTTCAGAACCATTAGGCAAACTTTATAATGGTAAAAGAGTCCGTCGCCGTAGAGAATGGCGAGGTTTTGTCGACACATTTTATGATTTTACTCGTTGGCTAAAAATCATGTGGATGCTAGCAAAATTTATCGTTAAGCCAAACAATATAAAAGGATTTTTACGTTATCGTTGGATGGTTAACTATTTAGCGGTTCCAATGATGATTGATAAACACACAACTGGTCTAAGAGGTGAAGCCCTCCGTATCGCTCATACTGAATATGACTTAGTTGCTCTAGATATCGCTCAACTATTAGGAAGAGTATTTAAGGCCGATAAAAGATGTGGAAATAACGAGAAATTTTCAAAAAAAGTTGTCATTTTAGATGAAAATGAAATGTTCCACATAATGTGCGGTTTCCCGAATTTATACGCTGTTAGTTGGGAAACAGCAGCCATCTATGTTTCTGTCTTACTTAATGGAGGAGCAGTTACTCACTACCTCGATGTTCTTCAAGAAATGGGCATTCCAGGTGATGTCTGCCCAATGCCTGCTGCAGAAGCTGGCGCTGCTGTTGATGAAGATATGCCAATTTATGGCGCGTGTGCCATTCAATGTAATACGACATGTGATGGTTCACTTATGGGTAATGGCATTATGTCAAAAAAATATGAAGAATTTGGTATTCCAACTTTCCAAATTGCCGCGCCACTAAGACATACTGAAGAAGGCGTTCAAGAATATGCTGCTCAAGAAATTCGCAATGCCATTAAATTCATCGAAGAAAAAACCGGTGAAAAATGGGATTGGAATTATTACTTTAAGTGCGCAAAAAGATTCAATGAAGAAAATAGAATGCGCCACTATTGGATGGATATGTCTAAGACTATGTTTCCACAAGTCTATGGAGCTAATTTAGCACTTTATTCTGAAACGACATATATGGCTGTCGCAGGTCGTAGTGATGATTTTGTTAAAGCTGATAAAAAAATTACTAAATTAGCTGAAAAAGCATTTAAACGTCAGGCTCTTGTGTGTAAAGAAAATCGTCATAGAGCGATTATCTGGGGTGTTCAATCTCAGTTCTATACTGATTTTCTACCTTGGTTACAAAATTGTTGGGGAATTCTTCCACTTGTCGATATGCTTTCACTCGTCTATTTTGATGAAATTTCTGAAAACGATAAAGACCAAGCAATTTATGATATCGCTAAACTCTATCAAGAGATGATTATGCGTAACCGCACACATGGTGGTTATGAAGTTCTTCTCGATGATTTATGGAGATTTACTGAAGAATATAAAGCTGATATTGTCATCTTATGGGAACACATTTCTTGTAAAGCGCTCGATGGCTTCCACGGCTTATTTGAACAACAAGCAAGAGAACATAATGTTAAATTAATTTGGGTCAATCATGACTTAATGGATCCACGTGTTATTACAAAACAATCAATCCGTGATGATGTAAATAGGTACATGCGTACAGTTCTTAGAGAAGAACCTGTTGACCCAAGTTTAGAAATAATTGATGATGGAAATTCATGGTAAGGAGAAAAGATATATGAAATATTTTGGTGGATGCGATTCAGGCAGTACTTATACAAAATGTGTAATTATTGATGAGAATGGCAAAATGGTAGCTAACGTTACCTTAAGAAGTAGAATTAATTCAGTTCTTAGCGCTGAAGATGCACTAAATCAAGCAATTAAGCAAGTTCCAGAACTAAGTACAATTAAGGATTTATCTTATTTAGTTGGAACAGGTTATGGAAGAAATAAAGTTCCTTTCGCTGATGAAAATATATCTGAGATTTCTTGTCATGCAATGGGAATTCATGTGACTGATCCAAATGTTAAAGCTATTATCGATATTGGTGGTCAAGACGTTAAAGGTATCGCTATTGATAAAGATGGTACAGTCTTAAATTTTGCAATGAACGATAAATGCGCAGCTGGAACTGGTAGATTCTTTGAAGCTATGGCTAATGCGTTTGAGATGGATTTAGATTCGTTTTCAAAACTTTCATTAACTGCTAAAAATATCATTCCAATTACGGCTCAATGTACGGTCTTTGCTGAATCAGAAGTTATTTCACTTGTTGGAGAAGGTAAACCAATGGATGAAATTGCCGCAGGTATAGAATTTTCAGTTGCGAAACGTTGTTTTGTAATGGCTAAAAAAGCCGGAGCAGTTGATAACATCGCTTTAACTGGTGGATGTGCGAAGAATGCTGGGCTAAAAGAAGCGATTGAAAAAGTTCTTCATCTTAAAGTAGTGGAACTTCCTATTGATCCACAATTAATGGGTGCCTTAGGCGCAGCTGAGTACGCTCGTCAAAAAGGTTTAGCGGAGGCTAAATAATTATGGGAACAGCGTTAATTGTTTTAAGTTGGACTTTGTTTCCTTCGCTTGGTGTTTATTTGTGGGTGAGCATTCTTTTAACTGTTGTTGGAGCTTTTATTATTATTTTCGCTCTTTTATTCATTGTTTATTTCTTTAATTTAGATATGAAATTAACTTCGTCTCTTGAACCAATGTTATTAAAGATGTACGACAAAAAGAAAAGAAATCGTAAGATTTAATTTATGTTCATTTTTGATGATTTAATTAAAGAAATTCAAACTATTAATAAATCTTTTAATTTAAATCAATTAGAATTTAAAAATTTTGATTTTATCGAAGACACTAATCAATTTATTTTTGAAAATGATAAAGCTTATGAATTAGGCGCAAATCCTTTTTGTGGTGTCACACTTAATTTACTTAGCGATATAGATATAAACGATGAGATTTATCTAATTGGTGAAGATTTAGATAAGATAAATAGCAACAAAAATTACGCTCGAATTGTTATTGCTAGTATCGATAAATCATTGATTGATAAAGGTAACAACTTATTTAATAACATTCATAAATTTGATTATGTTAAATTTCATTTTGCTCTAAAAGGAATAATGGTTAGAGAATCACCTTTTAAACATAAGGAAACTTTATTAGTGTCTAAATCTTCTTTAAAGGATAATCAACTTAATTTTTCTATTCTTGGAAGCTATATGATTAATAAATATAAGAGTCTTAACTTTGTTAAAAATGTCAAAATTATTTTTATTAATGATGATTTATATAAATACGATGAAGTAATTTCAATTAGAGAGAAATGTGAAAACATCACTAAAGCACTAGATCATATTACTAAAAACATTAAGATGGATTGCCATACTTGTTCTCTTCAAACTCTATGTAATGAAGTTGAAAAGAAAGTGAATGAAGACTTTAAGAAATAATCAATAAATTTAGTCTTGATGACATTTGTAAAATCGAATGTGAAATTATTTCTAAATTAACGCACAATTAATTATTTATTGTTTTTAAGAATTGATACAAAAAAATTCTAAAAAAGTAAATTTTATGTAATTAAAATGGATTAGTCATAGTCTCAATTTATCAAAACTAAAAAGTTACACTTTATAATTTTTTGTAAAAAGTGTTATTCATTCGTTTTTTATGAGTATTTAAAAAGCCTATCTACTTTTAATTTCAATAGGCTTAATAAATTTTGTTTACTGTTCGTTATATATATAAGTGTATGTGGCGGTGGCTTTTATATCGAAGACTGTTTCTGTTGATGAACTTGCTACTGCGGTTTGTTCTTCATAGGTTAATAAACCTTTTTCATTAAAATTAAGCACAGCAGTTTGATCAACTCCATAATTAACATTCATAATTTTCACCGTAGAATGCTTTGAAAAGTTAACTGTAATAGCGTTTCCGTTTGCCTTATATGTGTAATATTGGTCGCCCATATTTTCGAAAAAGTAATTATTGACAAATTTTGTTTCAATTAGAGCTTGTGAAGCTTCGCCTTCATATTCTTTACCAACTTCTAAAAAGATAGCGTTTTTAAATTCTTCAAATATTTTCGCATCTGAATCAACTTGGTTAATGATTTTGACTGTTGCGCTATTAACATTAGTGTCTTCAAACTTTAGTTGTTTACTAATTGTATCAGCTTCCGCTGCTGTAATTGTCTTTTCACCACAGCTCGCTAATAGTAGCGGAGCGCACATTAAAAATAAATAGTTTCTTAATTTTTTTATCTTTTTTTTGCAATAAGTGGATAAATAATTAGAGTCATAAATAAGAGGGTTAATAAATAAAAAGCGTTCATTAAATCGAGCCAAAGAATAAATCCTATTTGTTCAAATAAAAACAGATTTGCGCCACAAACCTGTAACGATGAATATATTGCTATAAATAATGAAATCGTTCCAAGGACTGAAAACACAATTAATTTCTTTTTATTAATTTCTTCTTTGTCAGTAAGAGTTATATCTTTAATTACTAATGGCCCTTTTTTATAGATAGTAAAATCTAGATAAAAGAGTAAACCCAAGCCAATTAAATGAATAAATAGATAAGAAATCTCTAATATTTTTGTGAGTATCTCTTCTTGTTTAACTTCATATAACATCGCGACAACAAGAGAATATGAACACAAAATAAAAAGAAGAGAAATTATGATGAGATTTATAAAAAATAATTTCGCTTCTTTCTTCATCTTATTTAGCGCTTAATAAATTTTCATCGCTATCTTCTTTTTCTTTTTGCTTTTCAGCATCTTTAAGCACTAAGCCGAAGGACACTAATGTGGCAATTGAAAAGATATATGCTGGAATAGCAGTGCCAATATAAGCAGCTCTATTTTGAATAGATATATTAATAAAATCACTATTTACTTTTTCCCAGAAAGTATAGATTTCACTTCCTTCAGTGGATGTATTCATCTTTGATTCGGATGATAGACGAACTTGTTCACTCGCTTTATATTTGGCTTTTTCATATTGAGAAATACTAAAAAATATAACCGAAAGAAGCGCTGAGCCACCAACAATACCTATATAAATATATTTTCGATATTTTTTGTTCATATTTTTTATTTCCTTAAAT
>CAVIPP010000039.1:0-3633 GCA_963644615.1 Oscillospiraceae bacterium | reverse complement strand
AAATTATTCGCTAATAGGTTTCTTGTCTGCTAAATATTGGTTATCAGTGAGTAAATTATATTCAGTTTTAACTGAGAAGAAATGCATCGCTTTTGATTCAAAACAAATATTAATTTGTTCGCCAGAAAGCATTTTTGCTTTTTGAGAAGCATCTAAATTGATTGTTGGAATTCTAACAATTAAATTCGTCTTATCACTAGTGGATACATGTAGATGATATTCACTTCCCATCATTTCGTTAACGTCAATTTGAACTGGGAATGAATTTTTGCTATTTTCATTTGCTAAAGTGACATGCTCTGGACGAATACCTAAATAAATTCGCTGTGGTTCAATATTTCTAGCATTGAGTAAATCAAGTTTTTCACCGTTAACTTCTAATGTGTAGCCGAATGGATTCACATAATATTTGTTACCTTTTTTAAATAAGTCACATTCAACTATATTCATCATTGGTGCGCCGACAAATTGAGCGACAAATTTAGAAGCTGGATAATCAAATAATTCACTAGGCGTACCGATCTGCATGACATATCCTCCTTCTTTCATACAGACGATTCTATCACCTAATGTCATAGCCTCTGTTTGGTCATGGGTAACATAGATAAATGTTGTATTAATTCGTTTTCTAAGTAAGATGATTTCCGCTCTCATTTGGTTACGCAATTTAGTGTCTAGATTACTTAAAGGTTCATCCATTAAGAAAACTTTACAATCTTTAACCATTGCTCGACCAATCGCAACTCTTTGACGTTGCCCACCAGAAAGTGCTTTTGGCTTTCTTGTTAAATACTGGCTTATTCCTAATATTTGAGCAGCGTTCGTGACTCTTTCATAAATTTCATCTTGGCTCATCTTTGGATTTTTCTGAAGTCTAAGAGGAAAGGCAATATTTTCAAAAACTGTTAAATGCGGATAAAGAGCATAATTTTGGAAAACCATTGATATGTGACGATCTTTTGGTTGTAAATCGTTGACAACTTCGCCATCAATTTCGATTGTTCCTTCAGAAATTTCTTCTAGTCCTGCAACCATTCTAAGTGTCGTGGACTTACCACATCCTGAAGGACCAACAAAGACAATAAATTCTTTATCTTTAATATCGAGGTTAAAATTTTGCACTGCAACTGTGCCACCCGGATATACCTTTTTAACATTACTTAATTTTACTTGTGCCATATTTTTAGCCTCCTAATTAACCTTTAACCGCTCCACCAGTAACACCTTCAACATAGTATTTTTGTAAGAATAAGAAGAGAACAATTACTGGAATTGCAACAATAACCCCACCTGCACAGAAGTGAGTGTAATTCGCTGTTATATTCGCCTGTGATAACCATGAATTAAGACCAGCAGCGACATTCATACCAGTTTGTGAACCTAATGCGATACACGCTGCAAAAATATAGTCACCCCAAGGAGACATAAATGCGGTTAATATTGTATAGATTAGTATTGGTTTACAAAGTGGTAGGATAACTTTAAAGAATATTTGCATTCTTGTCGCACCATCGACAAGTGCGGCTTCATCGAGTGATTTTGGTAATGTATCCAAAAATCCTTTGATGACATAATAGCCCATTCCGCTACTGGCGACATAGACGAGAATTAAACCAGGAACAGCGTTATCTCCAGTTAAACCAATTGTCTTTAAAACTTGATATAAGACAATCATTGTTAAAAATCCTGGGAACATTCCTAATATGAGCATTATATTCATTAATGGTTTTCTAAGTTTGAAACGGAATCTTGATAATGTATAAGCCATCATAAACTGCATCGCTGTTTGTAAAACACAGACTACTAAAGCGATAATAAATGTATTGAAATACCATTGTAAGAAGTTTGCATCTGGTGAGAATAAGAAAATGTAATTATCTAATCCCCATTTTTGAGGAAGAACATAGCCAACTAAACCAGTTGATTCACATCTAAATGATTGTAGAACAAGAAATATAAATGGTAAAACCCAAATAATTGAAATTAGAACTAGTCCGATATATGAGAAGAGGTTGCCAATTGTGCGTTTTCTTGACATTGACATTGAATGTTTTTGCATCATTATTGAAATTCCTCCTCGTTTTTAGTTGATGGAATGATGTTATAGACGACTAAGGATACAATAGCGACAACGATAAACACCATAATACCGATAACAGCGGCTAATTTGTAATTTGAATCATTGATAGCAAGTGAGAATAACCAAGTGATAAGTAGGTCAGTCTTACCAGCAGTTCCAAACATATTAATATCTTTAGGTCCTCCACCAGTTAATAAGTAGATGACATTAAAGTTATTCATATTTCCAGTGAAACTAGTTAATAGATATGGACCAGTGACGAATAGCATGTATGGTAGGGTAATTTTTGAATATTGTTGCCATGCACTTGCTCCGTCGACATTCGCGGATTCGTATAAGTCAGCGGGAATGTTCATTAAAATACCAGTGACAACAAGCATCAAATATGGAACACCTATCCAAATATTAATGACAATAACGGTAATTCTCGCTAACCATTCATTTTCCCAAAATGGAATTGGAGAAGCTTCTTTATTGTTAAACCAATTCGATTGTATATAGACATGCATATTGTTAATAATTCCATCGCTAGCAAACATTTGTGAAACATATAAAATGGAAATGAATTGAGGTATTGCTATTGAAAGAACTAATATTGTTCTCCACACTTTTTTAAATTTAATGCCTTTTTTATTGATGAGCATTGCGACAAGCATTCCGAGGAAATAGTTTGTGAATGTTGCAAAAAATGCCCACACTAAAGTCCAGAGCAATATTTGACCAAAGGTCATTGAGAAACTTGCTCCTCCTGAATTAGTCCATTCAAATAATTGCCCGAAGTTATCTAGTCCAACCCATCCAAATAGATTTAGTGGTGGATTATGATTCGCGTCATAATTGGTGAAGGCGACTAAAATCATGAAGAATATCGGCAATATTGTAAAAATGATAATTCCTAATGTTGGTAGAGCAAGTAAGGTCTTATAGAAATTTTTATCAACCATTGCTCGAAGATCATCTTTAGTAGTCTCAAGTTTCTTTTCTTCTTTTAATATTTGTTCAGCAATTTTATTTTGTTTGATATTTAAATACCACGTATAAATAAAAGCGATAATAAAGAAGATAGTTAATACGCCATAAAGAAGAATATTAAATGAATTCGCACCATAAGTAATTGTACCATCTTCTCCAATAGTGGATGCTTCGTAATAATAGCCAAGTGATCCTAGTTTTCCTAAATAGTAGCCTCCAAATAAGCTCATATAGAGAATAAATATAATTTCGAAGACAAAGAAGAGTATACCTCTTAAGATTTGCCCACGCATAACACTACCAAAACCCATAATAAAGAATGAAATTTTAGTTTTATAATCGCCATGAATAAATGTAAGTCCTAAATCTTTAAAAAAGGCTATAAATCCAAGTCCAAATTTAATGAGTAATTTATAGATAGAAATACCTAAATTAGTAAACCATTCTGGAATACCTTTAAAGAAATTAACGAATTTACGAGCAAATCTCTCAGGTTTAGATAAAGTGAGAAGTAAATCATCTTCAATGACATCAATTTGTTTGTTGATGTTTTTAATTTCTTTTTCAATCGAGGCAATTTC
>CAVIPP010000038.1:0-11571 GCA_963644615.1 Oscillospiraceae bacterium | reverse complement strand
CGGAACAAGCAATGTCTATCGCTCTCGTGCATAAACTACATATTGCGATGAACCATACTTTATAATTCGATGTTCCAGCTATGATTGTGATGATGTCATCAGGAAGGGGCAAGAGCATTCCAAGGGGATAAAATATCCAACCTTTATTTAACCAATTCGTGCATTTCTCGACTTGCTCTTTGTCTTTCAAAATCCACGCAAGTATCTTTTGTCCACCAAGTCTGCCGATGAAGTAAAGTATCATTGTCGCAAACCATATTGATAACCACGAGCAGAGAAACACTTTCCATAACTCATTTGTGGGGAACATAAGAGCGAGAGGCACAGTGATTATTTGATTGCTAATCGGTATGAATATGACTTGGAATATTTGTAAACAAGCCACTATGAACCAAAATAAGAAACTATCGCCTAAATCGTTGCGTAATGCCTCAAATTGCTCTTGGTTAGTAAATCCACTAGCACGAAGAATAAAGTAGCCACTAACACCGATTGCTGCAATAATCACAATGAGCAACAAGGTTTTAAGTATTTGAGTTTTGTGAGTTTTGAGAACATTTTTCATAATGTAAACATTCCTTGCAGCGTTCTACTTGTCTTCGCTTTCTACATTCGCTAATAGCCTCGCATTGTGGCTTACCAACTTGAATAAATACCTTCTTACCATTGGCATCAAAGATATTGCATTGATACCTTTTGGCTTTGCTATAAATCGCCGATGCTCTTTCAAGTGTTGTGTTTAGATAACAAGCTAAATCGTTTAGATCATATAGTTCAGCAACTTGCTCCCCTCTTTCGTAAACGTTAATCATAAATCGCTCCTTTTCTCCAAAGTGATTTCCACTCTCGGTTCTTCGCTATATCGTTTCATAACTAATAGACAAGTGATTGCACTATCATCTGGATAAGCAATAGAGTTAAGTGCATCAAGACAAATCTTCGCTATGTTATCGGTATCAGGCGTTTTCATTGGATTTAGTTTTCCGCTTTTCATAAGTTCACCCTCTTTTGTCAAATCCGTTGTATTAGTCTTCTTATGAAATCGATAACAAGATTTTGGTATCTTGAAGTAAGCAATTACGGTCGCCCATATTTCTTCGTGGACTTCAAACATAGGTTGAGCATATTTAGACTTATAAGCACTAACTACAAGACTTTCATAATGAACTGTCTCTTTTGGTGTATAAGTTCTAATAAAGCCGTTAATTGAGGTTGCCTTTGGTCTTTGTTTACCCATTGGCTCTCCAAGAATTGTTAAGTTAACTGTTTTTTCCATTTATCCCCTCCGTCCTAGACTGTTAATCCAGGCAATGTTGTGTTGTTGTTCTCTTTTACGAGTTGTTTCCGAAGAATAGTCAAGATAAGCTTTGCATTTTGAATGACACTCGCTATTCCTGGTAGTGCATCCTTTACACGGGCAAATTTTCATCATTTGTTTTGCTCCTTAATCTTCTTAAATCTCGATAGAATTTAGTTCGATAGTTGTAGCAAGTTTGCAATGCCCAATTAGTTATCTTCTTTGGTGGAACACCTTTAATGATTAGAAGATTAAATAACTCATATTCAGTTTTGTTATAAGTTTGCCCTAACGCAGCTAAAGCATTTCCCCATTGTTTAATGATTTCATCAATGCGACCGATATAGGTTCTAACTCCAACGATCCTGACTTCAAGTTCCATTGCTTTTTCTCTATCGTAAGAAGGGATTAGAGTTGACTGATAAGCAAGCAGCAAGTCAAGTTCGGTTTGAGCATTGATTTTTAGTTCTTGAAACTCGATGTATTTTTCAATGTAATTGCTGCTTCTTCCGTTAGTTGCTTTCGTTTTTTTCATCGTTAGCCACCTCCAATTCTTCTAGTCCTGAAGTATCAAATAAGAATTCGTGATTCATTTCTTTATTTCTTCTCATTTCGACACTCTTTATGTCCCAAAATGTAAGACTTGTTGCAAAGACTGAAACGCCGATTACTATGTTTCCAACTTCTTTAAGTTTTATTCTTGAAGAGAGCTCTCCAATAACATAGACAAGTGTTCCGTTATATTTTTTGATGCCTTTTTCCTCAAGCATTTGTTGTCTTTTACCAATGAATAGCACAGGGACTAAATCAGAGTTCTTACTATCCCATGCACGAGGGCAACTGACCCAAATAAATGTGCATTCTTGGTTGTTATACATAACCTTTTTCGGTTCATTAACAATGCGACCAATACCCATCCACTTTTGCATATCATTTGCCCCCTTTCTTTTTGGCTTTATCTCTCTTAGCTCGTTTGACTATTTGATTCATTGAATACTTGCCAACGAACTCTTTAATGCCTATTCCTGGAATGCTTGGTCTTTCAAGCAATTCACTTTCAAGGACTTTGAGATAAGTAGTTGATGTATTTCTACCCTTCTTGCCAACTTTGTTTATTTGGAAGAAGACACCTCCAACAGCCCAGAACGTTCCTTTTTGCCCATAAGTCATAAAGACTGAACAAGTTTTGTTTGTAGCAACACAAGGGATTTCTTTTGTGCTTTTATTGTCAGTAACTACTAACGTGAATCTACAAGTGTTCTTGTCTTCATCAATTAGTTTTGGACTATCAAGCATAAATCCAATTGCTATTGAATAATTGTTAAGCATCGTTGCTATTACCTTTGTCTTCAGGAACGCTCTTCGCTAAAGCTTCTTCAGTAATAATGAGTTTTGCGACCGCTCCACCGAATGATCCGCAAGCCTTGAGAATTACTGCTACTCGCTGTTCGTCATCTTTTATGCTATCGGTACTTCTCCCAATGTAAGCAGCAACTATCGTGACCATAACGCCGAACGTTTCCGCGGCCTCAGTTTCAGTTTTTGGTTCTAGTGTGAATTTTTCGTCACCTAATTGAATAAAATTTTTCATCTTTTATATCGATTCCTTTCTTGCAACATTGTGTCAATTGCTTCTTGCTCTAATGCCCCTTCAGTGTCTAAGACTCTTTCCATTCTTCGATAGAGTTCAATACCATCAATAAACCCTTTTGAAGACATAAAAAATCTAATTTCTGCAAGGATTTTGTGTTTATCCTCGCCTTTTAAGTGGCTTAATCCTCCAATATGCGACATATTTCCCTCCTTTCTAAATGCACAAGCCAAATTGCTGTGTATTTGTATAATTTTTAATGAATTTATTTACGAGTTTTCTAGCATCGTCGTGGCGTTTCGAACTTTGGTTGTATTTCCCTCGTAATTGATTGATTTTTAAGTGCTTGTTAGTTGAGCATTTAGTAAGTTCGCAACACTCTAACGGCTCATCGTTTTGATAAACCATAACAATTACACAATTACCTTCAAGCATCTTTTCGAAATATCCAGCAACTCCCACACAAATATCTAACTTTTTGCCCCATTTTATGAAGTCTGCACTTGAAGAAGGGAAGACAAGCTTTAAGTCTTTGATTTGGAAATTGTAAGTTTTGAATACGTCGCTAATTTTCTTGAACTTTATGTCATCAAGTTTGGCTTTGTCTTTCTTGTATTGACGAGCCAAACTATCGTGAGCCTTTGCACAATCAAGAGGGAAAAGAACATTTTTAGCGGTCATATCAAAGTTCAAATTTTGAGCCATAGTGAGATAATCGATATAACCTGACAAGCCAATTTTTTGGACTTGTTTAGCACTATTTAGATATTTGTAAACTTCAATACATTGTTTGCGAGTTCGAACTAGATTGTTTGATTTGAAATCTTTTTCGTATTGGTCAATCGTCCGTTCGAAGTAATATCCTTCAATAGAAACTTTTCGTTTCATCGCTGAGAGAATAACTGAACCATTTACATAGTGGTTTCTTAGATAATCTCTATTCTCGTTTAGATATTGAATGAGTCGCTTTTTACTCTTAGCCGATAACTTTAATATGCGTTTGTCAGTTGCTAGTTCTGGAAAGCCGTTTTTGACTAATAGTTCACAAGCTGGATATTTTTTATACTTTTGAGCGTAGTCGATAGGATTACCATTGCATTCAGCGTTATAAACGAAGTATGGAATGCATTTCTTAAATATCTTTTCAATGTCTTCGCTCTCAAACAGTTCAATGCTTGAGATGTTTGGTCTTTTTTCGGCTTTATACCAATGGTCATCGCAATCGCAAGGAAGAAAGAAACTTGGGTATTTTCTTTCCTCAAACATAACTTTATAACCACCGGCACCACACCAATGAAGATCGCCGTGAACATAAAGCCCTTTATTCAAGAAATCTCTAACAACTTCTTTGCACTTAACATCTTTTTTAGAAACCTTAAGAGCGAAAGTTCTTAAACAAACATCTCCCTCGAGTTCTTCCAAAGTCTTTAAGTAATAAGTCCCACTTTTTAGAGGGCTGTTATCTTTGAACCATTGTTTAACTTTCGCGTTCATTGATTGTCATCTCCAAAATCAAAGAGGTTGAGTTGCCCAGAAGCTTCTTGTTCTTCTTTCTCTTTGGCTAGTGCCTTTTCCTTGGCTTTCTTCTCGCGTTCAATTCTCATGGCTTCTTGCTTCTCGAGTTTTCTTTTGCATTCGGCGAGATATTGCTCTTTGGCTTTTTCTTCAAGACTTGCTTTTGTCTCTTCATCAAGCAAGAACGAGTTCTCATCATCTGGAACTTCTACTTTGCCGTCGTGAACGTAATGAATCACCCAACCATAAACTTCTTTGTCTTCCACCATTACACAATTTGCGTTATTTTGCCCTTTTAAGCGCGTTTCGGCCGTGTTTTTAATAAAGTCGAGTATTTGCTTAAGATTTCTTTTTTTGGCGCTATAATCGGCTTTCAGTGTTTCATCACTCTTAAACTCTTCTAATAGGAACTTGCCAATTAGTTTGGCGTTTTTGTCGTTGATGATGTCAATTTCCTTTTGAAGTCTAACGATTGGATCTTCGTCGTAATTTAGTTCAATTGTTTCTTTCTCTGGCATTTTAGATACCCTCGCTTTCAATTGTTATTTGGTCGCCTTTATCAAGATTTGATTTGATGCCTAACTTATCGGCTATCTCGTTTAAGGACTTATTTAAGGTTCTTACCTCAAGAGTTTTGTTATTAGCATTCTTGAGAGTTATCAGCACTCGGTTGTTGTGTTTGAGCTTTGGCACGGTTTTTCTCCTTAATCTCTTCTTCGAGTTCTTTTATGGTCAATGCAATGTTTGAATCGCTGAATGCCACGTGCCAGGCTTTAGCATTTGGGCTATTGTCAACAGGCACTCCAGCATTGGTGAGCAACTTGAATTGCATATTTTGTTTGATTTTGTTTTTAATCGTTCTTATTTCAGCTTCTTCCCAACGAGTTCGCATAATTAACGAATTGAGCCTTCTAAGAACATCGAGTTCAGTTCCTAGGCGAATGCGATTGTGGTTCAAGGTAACGATTAAATCGACTTCATAAGACATTGTTATTGCCTTTAAGTCTTCATATAACTTTGGACAATTAGATTTATTGCCTTCAGTGATTTTTAATTCATAGACTTCAGGAAACGCATTGACAATTTCGGCGATTGTGGTTGCTCTATTGTCTTCGTTTTCCATAAGAGTCTTTAAGTGGTCATATAGTCTCCATTGTTGTGGAGTCATTTTGTTTGATTTTGTTTTCATTGGTCGTCTTTCTCCTATATGCGTTTAAGCATTTCTTCCCATCTCTGGAGTTCTTCATCTACTGTCTTGTTAATGCTTTGCCAATCGATATTGCGGTTTTCTAGGATTGAGGAGCAACTTAGCATTTCGGTGTAGATGCTTGTTGTTAAGTTCATACTATTCTTTGCGAGGTAGCGAACTATTGCTTTATGAAGTTTTTTGATTTCTTCAACTTTGATTGAATAGTTATTTAGAAGTTCACCAACAATTGTCATAATTGCGAGTTGTGTGTTTTGGTCAATGTCTAATCCTTCTTCTCTTAACTCGAGCGTGAACTCTAAGGTGTCATACTCTTCTTTAGTTTCAGGACTCGCTTCTTCACAAGCCTTCTTGTTGAATGTTCCATTTTCTAACTCTTTACGGAAACAAGCTTGTAAGTATCGCGATGGACTATTCTTGAACTGAATACCTTTATCAGTCATCCAATTACTGAATGCTTCTTCATCAAAATTATCTCTGCTACTAATTAGACTGTTGATAGTGGTTATCACATAACTATCTAAGAAGTCGTAAGTGTTATTTAATTTCATCGTGTCGTCCTTTCGTGTCGGTCATCGTCGTATCGATAACGCGTATGTGTGCGGTTATTCTTTCTCGACGACTACGACTGAATGAATAACTAATATATAAATATTTCTATACTCTTAACTATTAACTCTATACTCTAATCTCTATACTCTTAATTATGGTGGACAAATGTCCCCCTTTTGTCTCCCGCTTGTCCCCTTGTTGTCCCCCTCGTTTTCTTTTTCTAAGTTATTACTTAGAAGATTTTTACTGCGAGACTGAGCTTTCTTTTCTGCCCCTTTGGTTGTGGTCAAGAGTTGAACATTTGGTATAAAGATTGTTCTATCTTCCGTGAAGTCGATGATTTTGAGTTCAGTGAAGATCTTAATTGCGGTTCTCACTACATCAACATCAGTTCCGGTAAGAGCGGCAAGCATTGTCTCATCGTAAGGGATTGATTCGTTAAATCTTAAGTAGCCATTGTGAGAGATGCTTTCACACATCAACTTGATAAGAAACAAGACATATTTGTCACCATTATTTTGGCTCTCGATGATTTTGATATAGTGTTGGTCAAAGAAGTCTTTATTGAGTTTTAAGTAATAGAGCGGTTCTTTACTATATTCAGCCATTTTTTAATCTCCTATAAGTGGTGTTTTAAGTGTTATCGCCTCACTTGTTTGTTAGTTGTTTAACTCATCAGCTAAGACGTCAACTTTTACTTCTTTAGAAGGTTCTTTGACTTCTTCTTTAACCGGTTTACTAACTTCGCCGTTGTCATCGGCTGCCTTTACATCAATAGCATCTTCGTTATCGTTGCCATCGACATAGTTATATGTGCCATCTTCATTGATAACGGCTTGGTCGCTTTCAATCGCTTTGACAAGTTCAACGCTCATTGGTGCAAACTTTGAGATTTGTTTAAGCATCGTCTTTTTAGCCATACCGTCAAAATCTTTACTCCAGAATGTGTAATCAGTGCCTTTCTTTAAGTCGCTAACATAACCTGGTGAATACGTTTTGGCGTGATGCTCCATTTTCTCTTTTGTCCAATAGAGTTCTTGAATATAACCATTGGTGGTCTCGAAGAAACAGTAATAACCAATAACAGGTGATTTAATTCTTTTTTCTTCATCGACAATGTAGTTAAACTCAAACTCATTGATAATTGGATTGAACTTGACTAATTCACCTTCACGAACTTCAGTGACGTGGATCTTCTTAATTTGTCCACTTCTAATCATGAGTTGAATAATACCTCTCCATCCAATTTGGAATTGAGCGACTTTTCTTTCATTTTTCTTGTCGTCATAAGGGATTACGTAGCTGAATCCCATTTGGTTATTTAGTGCGAGTCCTAAGGTTTCGGCGTTAAGAGCTGCACTTACTAGGGTTGATTTATCGCAAGACTTTAATCCTGGATTCATCGACACAAGAGTGATGAGTGATGTCACAAAACGAGCTGCTTTGTTTTTGTCACTAATTGCGTTGCTAACAAGTGCGCTTCCAATTTTGCTATTGAGATAAGCACTCACTGATAATTTTTCAACATCAATTTTTTGTTGAACCGGTGCTTTGATGTTTCCGGTTGTTGGTGTTAAGTTTGCCATTTATTTAATTTCTCCTTTCAAACTTAAATACAAGACCTTTTTGCTTGAGGTAGTCTCTAACCTCTAATAGTTGACTTTTAGTTCCTTCAATAGTGAGGATGAACTCTTCTACTTCTTCATCTTCAGGATGAGCGACCGTTGGTTGTTCAGTCGCCTTTTTATGAGTAAGTTCAAAGATTGATTTCTCTTTAACAATCGCCTCGCCCATATCAAGACTTTCGAGATAAAACTTTCTAGTCATCTCTCTTCTTTCTTCATCTTCAACAAGCGATGAGATAGTGTTTAGATCTTGTTCAACTTTGTCGAAGAAAGCAGTCATGTCTTTCTCAATAGATTTCACTGAACAAGTAGCATTTAACCATTTCTCATTCCAACACTTTTCGAGTGGTAAATTATGAGGATTAGAGAAAGTTTTATATAACTCTTCAATATCGGTTTTTTTGGCTAATTTAACTGCTTCATCGTGTTCCTTGACTTGCTTATCAATTTCGACGGAAACATCTTTAATCATCTTGATGAGTTCATCGATTTGATTTTTGCCATATTCAAATGGTTTTAAGTAGTCTTTTTGGACTTCTTTTCTTCGAGTATCAAAAGCAGTTGAAGCTTTGTTTAATCTCGCTCTAATTTCTTTGGCTTCAGAGTAATTATCTTCAGTTAATTTGAAGTCTTTGTATTCTGCCAAAATACCTTCAAGAGCGGTTTTAATTTCGTCGAAGTTTTTAACCTGGAATAAGTCTCCTGGTTTAACTTCCGTGATGATGTCTGGTAAGTATTGTTTTTCTTCCATTTTTCTCTCCTATAAAGCAATTCGTAAGGGTGGTTCTATATCTTTTAAGATATAATTCTCCCAATAATCAGTCTCGGCATTCTCTAGCATTTCGATGTCATTCTGACAAAGTTCACGGGTGAATAAGTAAGCTCTAAATGTTGCTCTTTCATCCCCTTCTTTTGTCGTATAACTGAGGAACGCAACAAGAACGATAAACTGAATAGATGTATCTACAACAAAGTAATGTAATAACTGGTCGTAGTAGTTATCAGGAACACCATCTTTCCACTTCTCTTTAGCACTGCTTTTGATAACATCAGCAGTCTTAATTTCTATCGCTCCCTTTACACCTGTGTTTTTGTCAACAAGTCTTCCGTCAAGGGTGGCAGTTAGATAAGGTTTATCTTTGCGATAGAGAAGTTCGATGTAGCCATCTTTTTCTATTGATGGTGGGTCGATAACTTCAAAGTCATCTTCGTTTTTAAGAGCAAACAACGATCTAATATGTTCTTCGGCTCTTTTCCCGAACTTGACATAAGGTTTATCAGAGATGTCTTCGGCTTGTTCAATGCCTTTGATTTCTCGATAAAGTTGTTGTTTATTGCGGTAAGGATTTTCATCCAAGATAACGGATGCATCACTTCCCCCAATTCTTCTTTTAGAAAGCCAATCACTATGACTAGAACATTTAATAATTCCTGTTTCTTTTTCCATTTAGTTCACGCTTTCTTCTTCTTTAACTTCTTCTTGTCTAATCTTGCGGATGATTTCGATTTCGTTGTCTCTGGTCGTCTTTAAGCAATTCATCACTGAGTCCACACTTACACATTGCGACAAGTAGCGAATCGAACCGCCGAACTCTCTAAGGGCTTGATTCTTAATTTGAATAGCCTTTGTCGAGCCGCAGTTGCAATACTCCATAATGTCGTGGTAAGTCCAATACGGCTTAGTTAGTAATTCTTCTTTTCTTTCAATAGTCATTTAAGATTTTCCCAACTTTCAACCGAAAAAAAAGTTCGCCATATTTCTTTTGGATCATCAATGCCTAAAATAGAGACAGCTTTAATTATATCGTTTCTCGACCAGCCTGTTTTATTAGCAACTTTAAGTCTCATATTTTGCTCACTAATGCCAAAACGTGATGCGAACTCCTTTATTGAACCGCAAGCAGTTGTGATATGACCTCGTAAAACACGATTGTCAAACATAAATTTTGTCTCACTGTTCATCAGTTTCTCCTTTCTGGATATTTAAGTTTTCCCAACTTTACCTCAATTATAATTCATCATTGCGAAAAGTAAAATAAAAAATTGCGAAAAATATATAAATGTATTGTTTTTGCGAAAAATCACGTTATAATTAGAGCAGGTCAAGAAAGGAGATAAAAATGGAAGTTGTCGCAACACTTTCTCAAAGGTTAAAAGAGATAATGAAAATAAGAAACGTTCGTGCGATTGACATCACGAATGCGTGCGGTATCGCCCCTGCTCAAATTTCCCATTATCTAAAGGGTGATTATGAACCAAAGCAACCGACTTTGATGAAACTTGCTCGTTATTTAAGAGTTAATGAAGTTTGGTTAATTGGTTATGATTGTGAAATGGAACGATACACTCAAAACTATGATGGCATCGTAAAAGAAATTACTGAGATGCTGGAAATCTTAGACAATAGCGACTTAGAACGTGTTAGAGATTTCATTAAATCTTATTTCATTGACCGCTAGCGAACCGACTAGCATAAAAAAAGAGCCTTTAAGACCGCAATTCTTAAGGGCTCAGCGGTTATCTTGAAAGGTTGACGACCAATATCAAAATCACCTTTTGTATTATAGCAAAAAAGAAAGGAGCTAATCAATGAGAAAAGGTATTTACAAAGACCGAAAAAGAGGGACATGGTATATTAACACCAAACTTGAAGTTAATGGCGAACTCAAGACCGCCACTATTAGAGGTTATCTTACCAAAAGCGAAGCCAATGCCGATTATGATAGAGCCATAACTGAATGGACTAACAACCATACTGCACACTGCGAAGTGCTGCTATTCAAAGACTTAATCGAAGAGGTTAAGAAAGATAGAAAGTTAACAGTCAAGCACCAAACATTTAGATGTGATGAATACATTTATAGTAAATACTTATCTAGTTTTAATAAAAAGTTAATAGAAGAAGTATTTAATAAATCTAGTATAACTAAGTGGTATCGGTCATTTACTAACGATGAATCAGTTTCAATAAAGCGAAAAAATAAAGTCATCACTCGCTTTAAGGATGTCTTAAAATTCGCTTATTCGCATTTATATGTTGATGCACCAACTTATCAAATATGCGATGTTATTCTTAAAAGCATCAGGGAAAACGTTGTCCAAAAGAAAGAAAAGGAAGTTTGGACTAGAGAAGAATATGCGAAGTTCATCAATGCAATCCCGGAAGATGTTATTTGGTATCCATTATTCATCGTGTTCGGTGAACTTGGTTGTCGTATCGGTGAGCTTCAAGGGTTAATGTGGAAGAACTTTGATCCAGAACGAAAGACAATCTTTATTTGTCAACAAGTCATCGAAGGCACTGGAGAGGGACATTACATCATCGAAACACCTAAGACAAGCTCATCTATTAGATACAATCGTTTGACTGATGAGACAGTGGCGTTATTAGTGGAACTTAAAACTATTACAGGTGGTGAAGATAACAACTTCATTTTTGGTAATCGTAAACCAACCTCAAGAAGAGCAATTAGAGAAGCGATGTATAAATATAGTGCTATTGCTGGAGTTAAGAAAATAACACCTCACGGAATTAGACATAGCAACGCATCATGGCTTGTTGAAACAGTTAAAACGATTGAGGATGTCAAAGTCATTTCTAATCGTTTGGGACATTCATCAACACAAATGACTTTGGACACTTATAGCCATGTTCTAAACTCAAGAGAATCATCTATGATTAACGTCTTAAATCATAGCGAAATCGTGAAGGAAAAAAATCGCAAAAAAAATGAAATCTCATAAAATGCCATAAAATAGCATTTCACACTATATCATATATAGA
>CAVIPP010000037.1:0-11845 GCA_963644615.1 Oscillospiraceae bacterium | reverse complement strand
ATAAAAGATAAAAAAAGTTATTATCTTGTAAGATCTTAGAATAACTATCATCATATGATTTATTAAAGATCAATTGACCTAACATGTTCTTCGTTACATCATTATAATTAATAAAATTTAAATCGATTAAACTAGATATTCTTAACAAAGAAGGAATTAAAGTTTTAATTTCACTTGTTTTTACTTCATAAAAAATTAATCGTTCTTCTAAATACGTATTAAAATCGAATCTAGATTCATAATTAGTAAATGAATAACTAACCTTAGTTCCTTTATAAGAAATTAAATCGAATACTTCATAAGTGTTTTCTTTACTCGACACATAAAAATAAGAAAAATTACTTCTAACAACAATATAATTATCTTTTTTTAATATTACTATACCAATATTTATTTCATGAATAATAGATACTTTCGCCATGATGAAAAGAAAGATACCTATTAGAAAAAATAAAACGCTAAAAAGAATCGTTCTTTTATCTCGATTCTTAAAAAAATATATGGTTAATAAAAGAAAAATAATTCCTCCTATAAGAGGTTTACAAGAAATAAGTAAACCTCCAATAAAAGAAATAAAATAGATTAAAAACATATTATTTTAATGTGATATAGTCACGAATTTTTTCATATGTTTTTACGCCGATTCCTGAAACATTTTGCACTTCTTCTAATGTTTGGAAATCACCATTTGCTTCTCGATAAGCGACAATTCTAGCAGCAAGAGTTGCTGTAATTCCATCAATAGTTACTAATTCTTCTTCGCTTGCCGTGTTAATGTTAATTTTTGTGATGTCTGGAGCTACACATTCTTCGGCATAACCTGCCACATATGGAATATAAAAAGATGTATAATTACCAATTTCTAATGATTCATTAAAGCAAGAGGAATCTGCGCTATCGAGGAGACCGCCTGCTTTAGTAATTAAATCATCTAAAGTATCAGTCACCTTCATCGTATAAGTTCCTGAATTAAGAATTGCTCCATCAATTGTAACATTCACGCTTCCGATCGTTTCACTTGTCGAATAAGAATTTTGTGCTGTTCCTGTATTAACGTTAGGATCAATAATCATAAAAGCACTAATAACTAAAACAACACCAACAACCGCACCAATAATCCATTTAATCATAAAAAAACCTCCTTACACTAATAATAATGTGGAGGTTTTTAGAAAAATCCTAAATTTAATTTAATTATTTTTTGCTTTTTGCGCTGATAGAAACAATTTTTACATCATATTGCTTAGTTGCTTTAACTGTGACAGTTTCACCAACTTTATGACCCATAATTGATTTTGCAAGTTCACATTCATTAGAAATTTTAAATTCTAATGGATTTGCTTCTGTAGAACCAACGATGTGATATTCTTCTTCTTTATTTTTAAATGATAAGAATAAAGTTACATAAGAACCTAATTTAACTTCATCAGTTGCTCCATCAGTAGAAATGATTTCAGCATTTGCAATCTTTTCTCTTAATTCATTAATCTTACCTTCGATTTCTGCTTGTTTTGCTCTAGCAGCATCATAGTCTGCGTTTTCAGATAAGTCACCTTGAGCTTTTGCTTCTTCAAGTTCAACTAAAACCTTTGGTCTTTGTACGTTAACTAAATCATTTAATTCATTCTTTAATGATTCTAAACCTTCTTTTGTTAAATAAATTTTTGCCATTTTTAACAATCTCCTTATAAAATCTATAAAATTATAGCAACAAATTACTTAAAAATCTATAAAGATATTAAATAATTTAAGATAAAATAAATTATTTTAGAGGCGATTTTTTAGCCTATACTTTAAATATAACTTAAATTCAATAAATTAATATCAAAATTAAAAAATGTTTATTTTATTTTCTAGAAAATAATGATATTATAATTATATATTTGGGGAGGAAAAAAGTTTATGGCACACTTTTTTAATAATTTAGGAGAAGCATTTAAGAAATTCTTTGTTTCCATGGGTTTATGGTTTAAGAATTTTGGTGAATCGTTTGTTCAATATTTTAAAACATTAACACTTAAGAAACTCGAAAAATTATTATTAACTGTCGGAGCTTTAATTATTTTAATCATTTCATTAATTTGGAATGTCTATGGTGATACAACATTAAAAATCTATGTTGCTTGGTTAATCTTAGGATTATGTACAGGTGTTGCAGGTGGTATCTTTACTTTAGTTGGTACACACTTCAATTCATTTGATATTAAACCAATCGGTTTAGTTTTTATCGGAGTAGGGGGAGTCTTAACTCTTGGCAATATGTTCCCTTATATCTATATCTTAATCAATGCAAAATCAATGTTTGCTTCATCAATCTCATATTCTTCTGGAATGATTATTCTCTTCTTAGTATTTAATGTCATTTCATTCTTATGTACCATCGCAGGTTATGTTTTACAAATCTATAGAAAAACACATAACTTAGATGACTAATTAAAATTTATCAATTAAACTGTTGACTAGTTCAACAGTTTTTTTATACAAAAAATAGAAGACTTTCATCTTCTATTTATCTAAATAATAATTATCTCCTTCAACAAAATATTTGCCATATTCACAACCTACATGAGAAGTTAAAATTCTATCAATGAGTTTATTATTTTTATATAATTCAACGTAACCTTTTCCATTTCCTCCGTTAAATAAACGATGGAACTTCTTTTCTCCATTAGGTGCTTCATAATTTATTAATAACATATCTTCTTTTTTACATGTGATATTTACGTTAAACTTATAACCACCTTTTTTAGCTTCGATAAACCAATGGATTGTTTCGTCAGTTTCATAACAATTAAAATTAACTTTAGAGAAAGTCCAAAATTTAGAAAAATTAAATTCGATTTTCTTTCCTTCATAAACAAAATCAATTAATAACTTATTTTTAAAAGTAATACCAAAGGCTCTTGGACGACCTCCACCTACTTCAAAAGCAGAATTTTCTAATCTCTTATGTGTAATTTCACTGACTAAATCAGAAGAAGATAACCAAACCCAAGGAGAAGTAAAATCTCTTCCCCAGTTTTTATCACTATAACCAAAGGAAGAATCTTTTTTAACTAGATATTTTTCATTATTATAGATAACATAACCTTCCATTAAAGTTTTAATACCTTGTGCATGCCAATACATATCAAAGGCTTTAATTTTTCTTAGTAAGGGACTTGTTCCATATCCTACATCATAAGTTATTTTTTTATCTAATTTAATATCAAATTCCATCTTGCCTTCATCACAAAGTTCTTCTTTAGGAGGGTTAATAACATTTACTTTACCTTTTATATGATCTTCTGTTAATAAGAAATCTTCTCCTTCAATATGAAGTTTCTTTTTATCAATTTTTACCTCATTAAGAGGATAAAATCGATGTAATTGAGCTTTATTTTTACCCCATGAACCAACATTTAGCATTAAATAAGAAGGAATACCATTACTACCTAAAACAACTTTAGAAGGTGATTCTTTAGGATTAATAATAAAATATTCAACATAAAAAGCTTTTTCTTCTTTAGTTATTTCATTTATTGCAGTAAAAGAATGCCACCACCAATCGTAACCACGACGAGCGAAACTTCCATCTAACATATATAAATTCTTTTTAAGTTCTTTTTTCTTCATTTTATCACCAAATATTATTTTAATTTTAAAATATGTTTTTATCAAGACACAAAAAAAGTTCCTTTCGGAACTCATATTTTTTTAAGTGGTGAACCATTCGATGTTGTATTCGAACTATTACCGAAACCGCCTGAACCATTGTTTGAGCCAGAATCGTTGTCTTTTTTCTTATGTCGATGTTTAACACCTTTTGTAGTGAAGTAGACATCGAATGTATCATCATCGTAATAAACGATTTTATCAATAAAGGCATCTATTAAAGTTTGCCTATCCATCATTTTCTCAATATCGAGAGATAGGAACCTTTGAAATAAAGCAGCTACTTCATCGTACTCCAAAAATGGGTTGTTGATTGTTTCGTCGTTTATTGCCTTTATAAGCTCCTCTTTTCTTGCGGTCAGCTCTTTTAATCGATTATTAAGTTCCTCATTTCCAAAGCCATTTTCAAATGCGTGAATGATGTTATCAAGTTTCTTTTGAGTATCTTTTAAATCAATATTCAAGGAATTCATAAGAGGAGTCTCTTTATCTTGAGATTTGTAAGCTTCCATAATAATTTGATCCATCAAATCGGAATCGTTAATTATTTCTTTGATATCGCTTAAAACAGCATCTTCTAGATATTCTTTTGACACTGAATGAACATCACATGTGTGCCCTCTTTTCGTGTTTTGGCATTTATAGTAACGATATGTCTTGCCATTCTTCTTATTGACGCTTTCGCCAACCATCATAGCTCCACATTTTCCACAGAAAAGTTTGTATGATAAAAGGTATTTATCTTCAGCTTTAAAACTAGCTGCCTTCTTTCTATTTGTTTGAATTTTGAGTTGAACTTTATTGAATGTTTCTTTATCAATGATTGCAGGAATTTTATCTTTCGTAACGATATCTTTAAAATGAATTTCTCCAATATAGATAGGATTCTTTAAAAATCGTCTTAAAGTTGCATCTGTCCACTTTTGACCGCGATGGTACATGCCCTTTTCATTGAGATAATTAAGAAGCTTAGGTACCGATTGAACCTCATTCAAATAAAGATTGAATATTAAGCGAACAAGGCTAGCTTCGTCTTCGTTTATCACAAGAGTTGAATCATCATTCTTTTTAAAGCCAAGAGGGATTCTTCCACCATTAAACTTGCCTTCAAGGGCATTTTCCGTCATGCCTCTTGTTACTTTTTCTTTCAAATCCAAAACATAATACTCATCCATCGCTTCAATAACAGAAGTCAGAATAATAGATTCCTTTCCGTCTCCCAAAGCTTCGGTAGCCGAAATAACTTTTACGTTATTGTGTTTTAGGACTGTCTTGTATTTGACTGAATCAAATTTTGAACGAGCAAATCTATCTAGTTTCCAAACTAGAATCGCGTCAAATTTATGAGAGTAGGAATCACGAATCATTCTCTGAAAGTCTGGTCGATCATCCGTCTTTGCAGAAAATGCTCTATCAACATATTCTCCGATGACATCTAAACCACTATGTTTTGCATAGGCAAGGCATTCTCTTCTTTGACCTTCAATTGATTCTTCTCTTTGATTGTCCGATGAAAATCTTAAATATAGAACTGTTCTTATCATTCAACACGCTTTCTAATCATAGGCTTTCTTTGAAAAGTCTTTAATCATTTCTTCTAAATTAATGAGTTTGTCAATGATGCCATTTTCCATATCTTGGATGTTATATAAAGTGTCTAGCACATCAAAAGTCTCTTCTAGATTCTTTCTTGCACTATGCCAACCAATACCATCAGTAAACCACACAAAAGAAAATCCTTTTATATTTTTCGATTCCAAGGCTAACGTTTTATAGCTTCTTGCAGTTTCATTCAATTTAGAACCGCCACCACTATAGAAATTGCATTCGCATGCATAAATATGGTTTGAAGGATCAGTGAAGACAAAATCAAATCTTTTCTCAGTTTTGTCTTGATTGCTGATTTCAGATAGGTCAATTCCGTATTTTTTCTCAACTTCAGATTTATTAAGTTCTTTGAAGTATGTTTTTCCTTTAACAAGACCGGCTTTGATAAGATAGGATTCAACTAAATCTTCCATAGCATCGCCGGTTCTATTTTTTCTTCCATTTGTATCCATGCCAACTTCAACGCCTAATACATAATCAACTAAATTATTGATGATGTGTTTTTGGAGCAAGTCAAAGAGACCAGAATTTTTCATAAAGAGAGCATATTGATCAATGGAATAATTCATCTTCACAAAATTAAAAACATATGTTTGACTTGGGTCGATAACCTTGATTTCTTTTTCTCTCTTTGCAAGAAGAATTGGAATTGCTTTTATTACTTCAGGATATCGAGCAAGAATATTTTTAAAATCATTTTCGATATCTTTAGAGCCGATTAGAGAATTAAGAATATTTAGCTCAATATTGATTTTTTTGACATTTTCATAAACTTTTGGAAAGTCCGTGTAATACGTCCAAGTTGCGATGCTGTCTTTCATTGTTAACAGCCATGTTTCAAAGTTTCTTTTCATTATTCTTGTCCCTCCATTTCGCACTTCGATTCAAATATTTCACTATATTTTTTCAAATCCTCAAAATCATTTTTTGGTAAATTTTTACCATCATCAATTCTTTTCTTGAGTTGATTCAAAATGTCTAGCAGATCATTTTTATTATCCCACTGAGAGAACAATTCAAGAGAGGTATTCTTAAATATCTTTTTTCCAAAAGTACTATAATTTTGGGTGCTTTTAATTATTTTATGTAAATCCCCAAAATCAGAAACATCAATAAGATCTTTTTGGAATTCGCTGTTAGAAACATTATTCTTTATTCTTTCTTCAAAAAGACGGCTATTTAAATTTGTGGCAACATTTTTAGGTATTCCTCCTGATACATCCCAGTTGTCGCCATAATTTTTCTGCAATTGTTTTCTGATAATTTGTTTCGCTTTAATTTCAATTTTGTTCAATATGCCTAAAGCTTCACTGGAGTTTTCTTGGCAATACTTATCTAGATAATCAAGCATCCAATCAGGAGAAAACTCATTATTTATTTTGAATATTTTTGAGCCAATTAAATGCCATGAGTCTGTTAATCCGCCATCCCCTTTAAATTTTCTTAATTCTTCATTAGAAGAACTGCTGAAATCATTTAAAACAAGGCATAAATTATTCATAAAAAGTCGAATAGATTCTTGAATAGACTCTAATTTTGGATGGCAATCTTGTAATTTGCTTGTGTTTATGTTTAAAACTATAAAATCATTTAATAAGCAAATTATCGCCCCTACCAAATTGTTTGTTATTAAGAATCCTTGCTCGCTGTTCCATTTCTCGCCAGTATTTTTCTTAATATACTCAAAAGCCCACCTTAAAAGCTTAAAAACCGTTTCTTCTGTTTGTTCTTTTTGTGAATCGTCATTTCTTGAGATTCCGTAATCTAGAATACCATTTTTAATGATATTGTTGTTTTTGTCATACTGGTTAAAAAATTTTGTTTTATTTAACGATTTATTAATACCGTCAATAGTAAGTGGGACTGTTTCTTTAGAAGGATTTTCACCGGTTAAGACCATACCGCGTAAAGGTGAATTAGATTTTTCACCTAATTTCATTGCAATTCGTTTTTTTATTGCTGTATTTACAGATTGATATTTTGAAGATGAGTACAACAAATCGGCTTCCAATGTGTCGCGAAGAACCTTTGGAACAGCTTTTTGATTTTGATTTATATCCATAAACATTTGAACTTGCTCTTCTTTTTTCATATTTACAAAAGCAATGACAGGGATAGAATTTTTATCAGCATATTCTGTCGATGAATAGCCATACAATCGATGTTGCCCATCAATAACATAGGCCGTTTGATATTCTTGTGGTAATTTCACAACTCCAATTCGAGAAAGAGATGAAGCGTCTTGCCCACTTGCTGGCTCAAACTCTAGAGTTTTGTCATTTTCATTTTTCGTGCGTATTGAAACAATGATTGCATTTGGAAAGAATCCTTTTTTATGTTCGATAAAATCCTTTATTTTTGTAAGTCTATCTTTTTTAATAATGCGTTGATATGAAGGCATCATATCATCAGTTGAGTTTGCACTGTTTCTATGAAGAACATAAGCCATTTTTAAAAGTTGTGATGGTTTAATAGAAAATGAATAATAGGTCAATCCGCCCATTTTCCCTTCAATGGCATTAACTTTATTCTCTAAATTTTTAATTTTTCGCCCTTTAAAAATTAACCCAAGCAATTGATATTTTGCAGCAGAGCCTATTTGATTTACTAATTGGCAATAATTTTCAAGTGTTTTTTCATCAAAATGATATGATGGAATTATATTATTCAAGTCTTTAATTCTTTGCTCATCCTCATCGCTTAATTGGCACCCTTCAGTAACATATAAGAAGGCTATTTTTACACCGCTAAAATTATGAAGTATTGACTTCTTAATATCTGGCAAAATTCCTTTATAACTTTCTATATTTTCTTTTAGGGATGTTTTTGCGTATCCACTTTTACATTCACATATAATTACAGTTTCTTCATCTGCACAAAAAACATCGATTTGTTTTGAATCTGAAGATCTTTCAGACCAATTTATTTTAAAATTCCTTCCTTTGCTGAAGTTGATAAAACCCATACTGTAAAAAAGGCACCACACTTTGTCTTCAAGAATTTCATCTTTCTTTTTGGCCTGCTTAAAATAGCTGGAATTTTTAGTTTCACGCAAATAAACATAATCTTTATTATCTAAATACAAAAGTTTTGATGCAATGTCTACTTTGATTGTTCGATAATCAACGGAACGTTCCTTAAATTCACGTCTAGCATCCTCCAAATTAATTAGTTCATTTTTCCACTCAATCATTTGACCACATCCTTTCGTTTTTATATCGTTTTATTGTCAAATCAAGGTATTCTTTTTCTTTGTCGATACCGATATATTTCCTTCTCAAACTACTGCAAACTATACCTGTAGTTCCACTTCCGTTAAAAGGATCAAGAACAACATCACCTTCCTTGGTAGAAGCTAGTAGAATTCTTTCCAACACTGATAAAGGTTTTTGAGTAGGATGTTTTCCGCATTTCTTTTCCGCTTTTTTTGGAAGATTTAACGTCCATACGTCTTTCATTTGCTTGCCACCATTGATTTCTTTCATTAAATCATAATTGAAATAGTGTTTGCCCTTTTTCCCTTTTTGATCGATTTTTCGAGCCCAAAGAATGGTTTCTGTTGAATTTGTAAAACATCGACACGCGAGATTTGGGGCTGGATTAGGCTTTTGCCACGTTATGTTATTAATGATGGAATAACCTTCCAGTTCTAACGCCACACCTATTGAATAAATATTATGGAAGGTTCCGCTTATCCAAATGCTTCCATCATCTTTTAATACTCTTCTACATTCCTTCAGCCATTTTCGGTTAAAAACAAGTTTTTCTTTTGATGATAAAGTGATATCCCATTTTCCCTTGTTTACAGAAACTTGTTTTCCAGAATGGCATGAAATTCCGCCCGATGAAAGAAAGTATGGCGGGTCGGCAAAAATGACATCAACGGACTTTTCCGGAAGTTTCTTTAATATTGATATAGAATCACCTAAAAACAGCGTGAAGTTATTTTCATCAAAATATAACTTACTTCTCATAATTTGTGATAATAACCTCTTCCACATTTCCTCTACCATCAGCTTTAGAATTTATCATTCTCTTTGCTTCAACAACATAAATATGGAAATCTTTATAAAGTTCACGAATATATTCAGTATTGTGATTGCTTAACATAACATAAGCACCCTTTTGCGATAAATGCGTAAAGACACCAGCAAGTCTTTTTTGTTCATCTTTTCCAAAGGGATTTTTAGCATAAGAAGTGAAAGAATTTTTATCCTCCCAGGTGTCATATGGCGGATCAAAATAAATGAAATCACCTTTTTGGGCATCTTTCACAGCTTCTTCAAAATCACCATTCATAATCTTGAACTTCGAAGTTTGGAAAAAATGTGCGATTTGAGAAAAATTATCCTCTTCATAGCAAATGACTTTCTTCTTTTTACCTGATGGAACATTGAAAAAACCTTTACTATTTACACGATATAAGCCATTGAAGCAGGATTTATTGAGATATATCATTCTTGCCGCTCTTTCGTATATAGGCAAAGATAAAAAATTGGGATTTTTATCCATTTCTCTCACTTCATAAAAATGTTCTTCGGAATGAATACCTTGATGATAGTTCAATTTATCTTTTAACTTTTCAAAGTTGCTTTGGTTTGTAAAGCATTCATAAGCTTGAATCAATTCCGAATTGAAATCATTGATAGTAAATTCTTTGGGAGCAACGCTAAAAAGCAAGGCGCCGCCGCCGATAAAAGGTTCATAATAATGATTGTATTCAGTCGGCATTAGCTCATGAATCTTATTTAATAGCTGAGTTTTACCTCCAGCCCATTTAACAAAAGGATGCATTCTATACGTTCTCCATATCTATACCGAGTTCACGGCAAATTTCTGCTAATTTTCTTTTCGCTTTCATTGTTGGTTCATGGTGCCCCTGTTCCCAACGATTGACTGAAGCAAAAGATACGTCAATTTTCTCAGCTAATTCAGCTTGAGTTATAAATAATCTATCTCTTATAGTTTTGATAATTTTAGGCCAGTCCATAATTCACCTCATCAGTATTATTATATAACACTTTTATAATTGTTCAAGGACTAGACTACTTCTTTTCGAAAAATATAAGCCAAAGTACCAATAAAGTCACAAATAATAAGAATATTTTCTAAAAAAAGACACCTAAGGCCATTTTGGTCGGACTTATATAATGAGGGAATATATTTATTCTCGTATCGTCTACCCTTCTTTCAGCTGCATTAGTAAGTCAGATGAAAACAGTTTTTTTAAAATTTTGTTTCAAAAATGGAACTTTTAGCGATTTTAGACGGACTATTATAGTGAGAGCATATTTCATGATAATCACATCGCAAAGAAGAAATGAGTTTAAAAAACGTTCTTGTAAACACTTTCACAAAAATATTTTTCTAAAACTTACAACTTTTTGACGTTTTGGTCGGACTTATATAGTGAGGGGTGTTAAAACTTGAAACTGCATTTTCATGATTAAGTTCAAAAATATTTGCAGAATTTTTCTTGAAAACGGCGACAAAGCACTATTTTTTGCGAGCTATATAAGTGAAGGATGTTTTTCTAATACCTAAATCATCCGTCATATATGTCATCACTGTCATTCTTAATTAAAGGAAGGAGAGTATTAATTCACAAGGAATAAGAAGAATGACAACGAGTGACGGAGTGACAGTAGTTTTTAGTATGCAAGAAATATCTCTCAAATTGAAAAAACAAGGAGGAATACTATTATTCAATTAGAAAATCAAAAAGAAGAATTAATTCACACCTCTTCCTTCTCTTTCCGTGAGTTAGAGAATGAAGAACCAAATCCTACAACGTTCATTGTTGATAGGATATTGCCTACAGGACTGAATCTATTATGCGGATCATCAAAGATTGGTAAATCATGGTTTGCATTGCAACTGGCTCTTGCTGTTGCGCGTGGAGAAAGATTCCTAGGCTTTAGGACAAATAGATGCTCAGTCTTCTATTATGCCTTAGAAGATACAAAAGAAAGATTGTATGAAAGATGCAAAATCCAATTAGAAGGTGGTGAGATACCAGAGAATCTCAAAGGATCTATATACGCCACTTCTTTATCATCCTCATTTCTTTGTGAGTTAGATAAGGAGTTAAAGATCGATCCAGATATTAAACTCGTCATTGTTGATACGCTTCAGAAAATAAGAGGCAAAGCAAGATCTACTGAGCAAGCATATGCCTATGATTACAGGGAGATTTCAATGCTTAAAAGATTCGCTGATGAGAAGGGGATATGCTTGCTATTAATTCACCATACAAGGAAAGCGACTGATAACGATAAGTACAACATGATAAATGGTACGACTGGTATTATAGGATCCGCTGATAATACGATGATTCTATCTAAAGACAATAGAATGGATTCTAAAGCTACTTTATCAATTACGGGAAGAGATATTGAATCCCAGGAATACGTTCTAGATTTCTTGACTGACACTTGTTCATGGAATATGAAATCCACTGTGGCTGAAGAATTAGAGAAAGAGACGATGAAGGCATTCCATAATAGCTTGGTTGTGACTGAGATATTCTCAATGCCTAGACCATTTAGTATTACTGCAAGTGAACTTGCGGATGCTATAGAGA
>CAVIPP010000036.1:0-12608 GCA_963644615.1 Oscillospiraceae bacterium | reverse complement strand
GCTTCCAAATAGGGACACTACTAAGTTAGTTGTGAACCTACGTGGTTCTGATACTGATTCATTTGTCAATCCTGCATTAGAAGCTGATGCTGATGTTTTGTCAATTCATGGGTCGATGCAATGGCATGATATCTTGCATTACGAAGAAGAGCTTGCAAAGATTATCGAACCATATTGCAAGGATTATCGACAGATTATCTTGATCGGTATTTGTAAGACTAGCATTCCTTTATTTCGAGCTATCGTGAATTTGCTAGACCGGACAAGCGATTGTAACTTTGGTTTGCTTGTGAATGCTATGCCTTACGACTGTGATAACGGGACGTCACCAGTTGATCCTAAGCATGGCTTTGAACTCTCACCTAGGATCAGAGATATTGATCCAGAGGACTTGCCTATTTTGAAAGAATACGGAGGCATGGACTTACTTTGTAAGAAATACGAAGAAAAGCTCTCTCTCTCTCCAAGGTTCCGCTTATTCAATTTCTTAGGCTTCGACGATCGTTACATTGTCTTTGATTGGATTAATCGGAACCGAGTAAGGAAATACGAGACTTTGCATTTCGAATATGACGTATCCAGGTTCACAGGAGCTACCAATGAAAAGGTTCATGCTTTCTTGATTATTCTAAGCAAGTTCAGGCCTAATCAGGTTACAGCAATCTTTCGACGATGCTTTGAAACTTTGTAATCGTTTCAAAAAAGCTAAAATTTAACCCTATGGCTTTCTTTAACAATAAATGGTTATCTGGAGCAATCCCAGCATTAATGCTTCATTGCTCGATCGGATTTGTATATTGTTGGTCCTTATTCAAGGCTAACATAGCACAAGCAATCGGGCAATCGGTTAGCTCTATCGAATTAGCATTCTCGTTAGCAATCTTTTTCCTTGGTATGTCTGCAGCATTTTGTGGAAACCTTGTAGAAAAGAATGTTAAGTTATCAGCATTTGTATCAACTTTGTTCTTTACGGCAGGTATGGTAGGGACTGGTATTGCTATTCAATGCCAATCATTAACTGGTGTATGCTTATCCTATGGTGTTATCATGGGTATTGGCTTAGGTATTGGCTATCTTACTCCTGTTAAAACACTTCTACTTTGGTTCAAAGAAAATAAAGGTTTAGCAACAGGGATTGCTATTACTGGCTTTGGATTAGCAAAAGTATTAGCAAGTCCTGCTATCGAATACCTTATTGTAGCTTATCCAATCCAATACTTGTTTTATATCTTAGGTGGTATCTATGCCTTTGTGATGCTTATTAGTGCTCTGTTAATTAAGAAGCCGGAATGGGCAAGTGCTTTCAAAGGTGAACACTTTAATCTCAAAAAATCTTTCAAAGTTATTCTTAATCCTACATACATTGCAATTTGGACAGTGTTCTTTATCAATATTACATGCGGGCTTGCATTAATTTCACAGGAGAAAACATTACTCCATTCGGTTGGTGTAGTAGATGGTATTGCTTTAATTGCAGCCATGACTGCGCTCTTTAATGCAGTTGGGCGATTTGGTTATTCAACATTATCTGATGCTTTGAAAAACCGAGCAACAGTATATGAGATTATTTTCTTAAGCTCTGGTATTTCTTGCTTACTATTTTGTATTAACCCGGCTTTATTTGCTGTCGGGACCTTATTCATTGCTTTGATTCTTTGTAATCTTGGTTATGGCGGTGGATTCTCAACATTACCTTCATTGTTATCTGACAAGTTTGGAATGAAAAACGTATCAGTTATCCATGGTTTCTGTTTATCAGCTTGGGCTTGGGCAGGATTGGCAGGCAATAACTTAGGATATTTCATGCTAAGCAACTTTGGTAGCATGGCTTTGTTTATATTGTTAGGCGTTCTCTACTTAGCAGCATTTGTAATCACATGGCACGGTATTGCTGGTAAGAAGTGAGTTGATTTGTCACAATTATTTAGGATTATACAGGCTATGCCAGGATTTGGTGTAGCCTGTCTTGTTTTCGAGATTGCTTCTAGGATGGTCTAGGATGGCGGATCAAGTGAAAACCTATATAATTATCAGGCCTTACTTTAAACCGCCCACCAGGACGATCCTAGAAATACCAAAAAATAATTATTTACATTTTGGGCTTTCTAGGTTAATATAATACGTATTATGAGGAAACAACCAAAGGAAATTGAATTTGAGTTTTTAAACTCGGTAGAATTTCCGAGGACCAAAATTTATAACCAGATTGTCCGGCTTCATAGGCCGAGCGGAGGTATAAATGTTGGGACTTGGAAATATTGTACACGGCTTGCTCAAGCTCAAGCTAAAAATCAGGACTGGACAAAAATCAAACAACCCTACAATTCTGATTTTTTCTTTGATGATTATATTGACCACATTACTTACGTCATCAAAGAATCTGGGACCGATCATGTTCTTGCTTGGGCTCTTATGACTATTGGAAAATTCAATGGCAAACGATCAAAAGCCGCATCCGTTCAATTCTTTTCAAGACCCAATATTCGCGGCCTTGGTCTTGGATCAAAATTATTTAGGGAAGCTATTGTAATTGCTAAAGAGCAAAACATCAAAACCCTCTTCACTTACAATTGCAATTCCAATAAATGGTTTTTCAAGAAAATGCAAAAATACGTTCCTAAGAAAATTAAAGTCTGTAATGTATATACCAACATTAAGGACTATGTTGGGAAAGGAAAAAAGAAAGCGGCGTGAAAATTTCCTCATAGTACATGGGTCTGGGGTTTGGTATGAAAGTACCAGCCCCAGACTCTCAATCTAAATTTTCAAATAAGCTTAAACTATGGAAAATAAGGCTTTGATAGAACAGATTTTTAAGGCAAATCTTGCTTACCGGAATGGTAAAGAGATTATGTCGGATAGTGAATATGATAACCTTCTTGACAAGCTTAAGCAAGCTAATCCATCTGAATATAATACAATTCGTCCAATGCTTCTCGATCCGACTGCTAAAGATGGAGTAGAGTTGCCAGTTATTGTAGGCTCTTTAGAAAAGCTTAAGAATGGCCATGACCAAGAAATCCAAGCTTGGGCTGATGAACAAAAACAATTTACCGGAGAGGACTTTATCGTAACTAGTAAGGTTGATGGTCTATCCCTTCTTCTTTGCTATTATAATGGTGAACTTAAACTTATCACTACCCGCGGTGATGGTAAGACTGGAGAAAATAAAACAGAAAAACTTAAAGGTATTGTCCCAGCTAAATTAACTGGACGGCTTTCTAGTGGCTTAGTTATTATTCGTGGCGAAGGTGTATTAGAAGATGAGGCCTTTAAGGAACTTAATAAACGTGGCGTAACTTATCGGGCTAAACGTAATGCTGCAGTTGGGCTAGTTAATAGTAATTCTAAGAAGTTTAACAGTCTTTGTACTGAATTCTTAACATTTATTGGTTATCAGATTTACAAATCTGAATACAAGTTTAGAGCTTATTCTGATGTATTGCTTGAGTTGAATAATCAAGGTATCCGAACACCGAAGATTCATCGAATTAAACCTGAAGATATGAATTCAGATAATCTGATGAACATTTATGAATGCCATAAATTATTAGAATTATTTGATATCGATGGTTTAGTTATTCAGTCTAACTATGCCTTTAATGAGCTTGATAAGTATTTGCCGGAGCATTCTATTGCATTCAAAGCAAATCAATTAAGTGGAGTTACCACAGTAGAGAAATTTGAATGGGAAGTTTCTAAAGATGGTTCGCTTCGCCCGATTGCAGTAGTTAGTCCGATCATTCTTAATAATGCATTGATTTCAAAAGCTTCGACATTTAATACTGAATGGATTCGTAATAATAAATGTGGTATTGGAGCTAAGGTCGAAATTCAAATGCAAGGCGATATTATTCCTGGTATTAGCTCAATACTTGAACCTTCCGAGAATTATAATTTCCCGATGGTTTGTCCTTCATGTGGCAAACCTATTAAAGAGAAAAATAAGTTCTTCTATTGTACTAACCCCGGATGTAAAACTAGAGCAATTAAATCACTCTCTCACTTTATCAGAAATCTTGACATCGGATTTGCTGGTGATACTAATTTAGAGAACTGGCGAATTTATTCGATTAATGATCTTATTCAATTCGAACCATCGACTAAACAACAAGAAAAGTTTTGCAAAGAATTAAAAGATAAGCTTTGGAACATTTCGGAGCACAAGTTAATCGAATCTTTCGACTACTCGGGTGTTGGGAAGAAACAGATTAATAAGATTATCGATGCTAACTCGTTAGAAGACTTTATTAAGTTTTTCTTTGAAGATGAGGATATTCAACTTAAGAAACCTGTTGGTATTACCGAATCGACATTTAAGCGTATTAAAGATGGTATTAAATTGAACGATATTTCGAATAGTTATCATTCGATCGTTTATAATTCAAAGTGGCATAAGCATTATAAAGAATATGAAACTACAATAGATTCAGTTCTTGCTGGTCAGAGCTTCTGCTTTACTGGAGCACTTACTATTCCTAGAAAGACCGCTGAAAAGTTAGTCTTAGAAAAAGGTGGCTCCGTAAAGAATGCAGTTATTAAAGGCTTAACTTACTTAGTTTCTAATGATCCTAATTCGGGTTCGACTAAGAATAAGAAAGCTTTGGAACTTGGAATCAATATTATTTCAGAGAAAACTTTCTTTTCTTTAGTCGATTATCAATTACCTGAATCGCTTAAAAGCATTGCTAGTATAATGGCTCGAGTAAAAAAGAAAAGCAACAAAAAACATATTTCTGTTGCTGCGGAAATTGCCGATTTGTGAAGCTTCAGCTTCTTTGGAATAGCGAATGCTTCCCATACAGTGGATCGAATCGATAAATCTCATAAGATCCATCGTCGAATCCAAGCTTTATAATCGGTTTAATCTTTTTACCGATTCGATTACTTTCTGGGAAAGTTCCGAAACGGTTATTAGTAGCATCGAAGAACCGAGTATCATGAATATGAAGTTCAATATTTCTACCTAAACTATCACAAATATAAAACCGTTCATAGAACATTAAATGGTTCTTTGTAAGATTGAAATCAAGTAATTGGTCAAGTCTTTCTTTAGAAACTGGTTTAGAAAATTGATCATACCCTTGAGCTTCTTTATCAAAGATATAAGTAGCTTTACCTGAATTAACAAGACTATTAATAAAAGGCATTTCAATATTTAGGTGCATCCCATAGGTTCTAATACTAGTATCTTTATCGCCTAGGAGATATAGCCGATCATTTGGGAACTTCTTACTAGCTATCATAATAGCAATCCCGAACGTTGTAAATTGTTGCCAATTATTATCATATATCTCGTCAGGAAAGAAGTCATACTGGCAACTACTCGGAAGCTCATTAATAAGATACTGGTTCCAACGTTTATAATACGGCCACTTTACAGGATTGTGCAAATAAATTGTTTTAGCTGTAGCAAGTTCTGATAAATGTCTTTCCTCTTTAGAGAACTTATAATATTCTTCAAAGGTTGATACTACAACATAATCGATTTTAGAACCTGATAAACCACCATCTAAGTTCTCCATTTTAGAGACACGATAAACGACATCACAAGAATTAACAAATTCTGAATAATCTCGAGTTAAATCGATCTTATTAGAGACTATACATATTTTCTTAGGTCCGTCGTTCACTGATCTAAAATTTAGTTCTACTTATGATCAAAAGTACACGAAATATCCTACTAGTTCTAGTATCAGCAGTTGCTATGTTGTTCGCAGGTGTCGCAACTACATCTTGCGTTCTAACTAATCCTGATTCTGGAACTACAGAACCGTCGATCGATAACTTCTGCAAATCTATGATTGCTCAAGGGGTTTATTCTTCTATGAAGAGCAAACCCGAGACTTATGAAAAGGTTTGGGATGCAACATTGATTGCTCTCAATATCCTTCATGAATCGATTGATCTAACACCAGCTGAAATTTCTAATAAGGTAACTGAAGAAATTTCAACTCGAACCGACAAAGATTATTCCCTCTTTGTTCAAGGTTTACTCCAACGCTTATTCATGAAAAAGAATATCGGTTGGTCTGATAAAATCGATAAAGAACAGGCAAAGCATATCCTCGAACTTTGCATCGAAGCAATCAACCTTGGTCTTGATCGATATAAAGAAGCATATGCTGAAGTAATTGGGTCAATGCCTTCCGAAATGCCAAACGATCCGTATCTCAATTAAGAAGATAATCTAGAGATTACGAAAAATGGAGCTAGCATTAGTTGGCTCCATTTTTTATTGTTTACAAAACACCCAAAGGCGATATAATTTATTCATATGAATACCACGAAAGAAGATACAGTCGAAACTAAGGAAAAAACACCCATCAAAAAATGGTTTCCCAATAGTCTCAAATATTGGGCGCTGTTGAAATTCAATGCTAAGGTTTATCGGGTGAATTCTAGGGCTCATGCCTAGGATGTCCTAGGATGGCCCGGAATGACGGCTTAAATAAAAGGAAGGTTATATGTCTTACAAATCATTTTATAGTACTATACTTGGATCACTTCGTGAAAGCCTTAATTTAGAAGAAGCTAATAAAAAGGCTGAGACTGATAATTTAGAATTCACGAAGAGTTCGGATGGATCATATTACTCGGTCAAAGCCAGTAATACATCGATTAACGGAAACTTAGAAATTCCAGGCGAGTATGATGGCTTACCGGTTAAAGTGATTGAAAAGCAAGGATTTAAGAATTGTAAGAAATTAACTTCAGTAGTAATTCCAGAAGGTATTACAACAATTTCAAAGGAGGCATTTCAATATTGCACTTCAGTAAAATCGATTGAATTTCCATCATCCCTTATTGATATTGAAACTAATGCATTTCAGTACTGCTCGGCTTTAACAGCTATTAACCTTCCAGCTTCACTTAAGAATATTGGAGAAGATGTATTCGGATGTAATTCAAAAGTTGCTTCAATTACAGTTGATTCAGCAAATTCTGTATATCATTCCGAAGGGAACTGCTGTATCAAAACTGCAGATAATGAAGTAGTATTCGGTTGCAAAACCTCCGTAATTCCAGATTATATTACAAGCATTGGAGACTATGCATTTAATTGCTGCACAACTTTAAAATCTATTAAGTTTCCTAATGGTTTAACAAATATTGGAAAATTTGCATTCAACGGTTGCACTGGTTTAAAATCGATTAAGCTTCCAACTACTCTAACAAATATTGAAACCGGCGCGTTCTTGTGGTGCACAAATTTGAAGAGTGTCGAACTTCCACAATCCCTTACGAACATTGGTTCGAATGCTTTCCCGCGCGGCGTGGTGAATAATTGAGTTTCCATTGCTTAGGTAGTGCCTTATTTTGAATAGGATTATTAGGACCTGGATAAGGGTCCGCAAAAAATTAAATGTTTACAAAATCGAGAAAACCCATATAATTCTATTGTATGAAAACAAACACATCAGCAGAAGCACTTTATAAGCTCACCAAAAACGTTATTGATCATGGTAAGCACTTTGGTAATACTGCTAATTATCCATGTATTTCGGTAGAGATTGAAAAACCGGAAACCTCTTTTGAACTTCCTAGCTATCCACTTAATATTGAAAGTTTTACAAAAGAAGAATTGGAACCTTCTTCCGAATTTCCGATTAAGTTTACTCGAGTGGCTAATGCTATTGTTTCCGATTTCAATAACCCAGAATTCAAATTCTACGATATTGATAAGGTATTTGTATTTGCTCGAATTGGTCAGGTCCTTGATTTATATCATTTCAATTTTGACGGCCCTTTCCATCTTAATCTTGATTCTCGAAAATACTTTGTAAAGATGTACAAACTTCTTAAACAAATGTCTGATAAAACAAATCTTAAACCTGGTAAGATTATTTGCCACTTTGTTTATGGGACGTATTTCAATGAAAAAGATACTGACCAGTTAGTTCATTTCATGGAAGTATATGATAAAGAAACTCTTACTAAGGTCGACCTATGAGTGAGCAAGCCTTAAATAATCAAATGACGGCAAAGAAACCGCCCCAACTGACCTTTTTCGATTGCTTCGAATGGGTCATGAGAAATCAGAAGAATTGCAGAAAAGCTTTTGCAGATATTGTAGGACCGCTTTTCAAATGTAATGTAGGACCTGAAAATTACGTCTTCTCTGATATTGGATTTTCCCTAATTGATAAAGAAAATGATTTCACACTTACCATCGAAAACGTTGGTAGTGACTTGAAAGTTCTTATCACTCGAGCTGGAGAAACTAGTGCCAAGTTTTTCAAAAGTGAAAAAGAGTTTTCACTTTTGGGACTTGTCCACGGCTTGAAAAATCTATGATTTAATACTTATGAAAACTATTTTTGGTTGGCTAAAGATCATTTTCCGTTGTCTTAAATCTACTACTATTCTAGTCGATGATTCTCGAGAATTTGATTATAAAGGTTCCCACTGGGTTCCGTTTAATGCTCCATATACAAAATCAGGAAAATCCTTTATCCAGCCTGTTCTAGGTAAGAACGGTATTGTTGAACCTGAAAAGGTTTATCAGGTTTATTCGAATAGTGAGCATGAAACTATGGAAGTAGAAGTAGTAGTTTCACCGGATAATGTAGTTGATCTTTATTACAAGATCGAACGAATGATGTATGAATATAGTAATGATGTCGAAATTTTCAAAGACCGTTTAGATTCAAAATGCACGCTCTTTACTAAAGAATACCTAGAAGACAAAGCTAAAGAAGTAGAAGAAAAACGTAAAGCCTTTGAAACGGTTCTTCATATTATGGAAGAAGACGAACTAGATCTTCATTCGATCGGTTTACTTACTAATTTGGTCCTGATTTCTAAGAAATGAGCAAGATCGACCTAGCAATTATACCGGCTAAAAAACAATCTTTTCGGCTTCCTAATAAGAATACTAGGGAAATCGATGGCCGGCAATTGTGGGAATATTCCTATGCCTATGCTTACAATGAAGGCCTTGAATGTATTGTTTCTACAGATAATGAAGAAATAATCGAATTTTGTAAATCTACAAATACTCATTACTTTGAAGAAAAGGTTGATGATTCTAATATGCTTAATTGCATTAAACAGGTTATCGATCATGTTGGATTAGATAATCTGAACAACGTCGCAGTTTTACAACCTACTTCTCCGTTACGTAAGCCTAATATGTTAAGAGAAGCTATTGCTATCTTAGAAGAAGGTAAAGCTAAAACAGTAATTACTACAGCTGCAGTTAAAGTTATCGGTGTATTAGATGGCGAATTCCAGTTTGCAACACGTGCGCAAGATTGTAAACGTTGGTTTGATTGGTATGATGGTAATATCTTAGTGGCTAAAGCTTCAGATATTATAAAGTATGATAGCTTGTTTACTGATGAAAAACCTTATTGTATTAAGAATGAATTTCCTTGCAATCTCCAAATAGATAGCGAACATGAGTTCGCAGTAGTTAGAACTATTATCGAAGCTAATCTGTTTCCTGAATTATCTGCATTCTGGCAGTAAGCCTGGTAATGGGCAGGAGTTCATAATTTAATTGTTTACAAGTGTGGGAATTCCCATATAATAATATTCATAACAATTAAACAAGAACACCCAACATAAAGGAATTATTCGAAAATGGCAAATAAAAAATATGAATTGGATGTATCAGATACAATTACGGTTAAAGGTAAAACATTGTATCGCATTCGCGCTCTTAGAAATTTTGGTCCGTATACGGATGTAATTGGATGGATGGGTGGATACGTCGAATCTGAGAAAAATCTTTCTCATGAAGGAGATTGCTGGATTTATGGAGACGGGATGGTATTTGGTAATGCTGTAGTTAAAGATAATGTAGGCATTGGTAAAAAAGCAATGGTCTATGGTAATGCGGTAATTGAGGGTAATGCCCGCGTTTCTAACAGCGCTAAAGTATATGGTAGTGCCCACGTTTCCGACAATGCTCTTATTGATGATAACGCGGAAGTTTATGATAATGCTGTAATTAAAGGCGGTATAGTTGATGAAAATGCAAAAGTATATGGTAATGCTATTATTGTCCATGGACAAATTGGCGGGAATGCCGAGGTATTTGATGATGCAACCGTGATCAAAACTGGGGATCGAGTCCCGCTTGTTTATGGTAAGGCAAAAGTTCATGGCTCTGCTGAGGTTTCTGGAGACACTGAAATTTGTGGTACAGCTGATATTGTTGATGTGAAACTCGAATCCGGTTATTACAAAAAAACATTAAAGTAAGCCTGGTAATGGCTAGGATGGCATAATTTAATTGTTTACAAATTCGAGGAAACCCATATAATAGTATTCATAACAATTAAACAAAGGAACAAACAATGAAATTACATTTATATTACGGCAATAACCGACAAATTCTTGAAGATCGGATATTGGATATCGGTGATAAGAAAATTTCTCCTAAAATGCTTTTTCGAAAAATAAATGAAACACTTGGCGGAGTATTCACTATTGAGAATGCTGAATGGGTTCTTGCTAAAATGAATGAAGACCATCCTGAATGGTGTGAATTTAAAGAAAAACGTGGAAGCAATTTCTGGGGAATTAAAATTTTCTGAAAAAACAAATAAACAAAAATCTAAAGAGGATACAAAACTATGTTCATCGTAACACGAAACGAAACTCCTGTAATCGAATCAGCAACTGGTCGCGAATTCTTTTCTGGCGACTTCCATAAAGCTTATGAGTTTGCTTTAGCTGAAGCTTCTAATGAAGCTACAGTAGATAATAGTGAGCTTCGGAAGTTCCCTGAAGAAGGTTATGTAACCTTTGAATCTTCTGAAGAAGGTCTGATTACGTATTCGGTTAAAACGATCCTGTGAAGGTTATGTGTATAGGCCAAAATGCTTTGGAAATGCTTTTTAAGAAAGCAACCCAGTCACCGTCTAAGTATCGTATTTCTGCTATTGCTTTCGATAAGAAAGGCGATATCCTAGGTGTAGCATCAAATACATATTCAAAGTTTGGTATTCAGAACTCTAATAAATTTATGGGAGTTCATGCCGAACGAGCTTTGATGGAGCGTTATGGCCGTAATATTAAGACTATTGTTATTATGAGAATTGGCCATGGAGGTGCGATCCGACCTGTCGATCCTTGCCGAGTCTGTGCAGGTATTGCTAAGAAACTTGGTATTAAGATTATTTCGGTAGCACCTGGGCATGGTGGACGAGTGTGAATTTTTGTTCTAATTAATTGTTACAGAATAGCTGCCTGTTGTATTACTAATAATACTTCAGGTGGCTTTCTAGTATAAGCCTGGTATCAAGAAATTAAATGTTTACAAAATAGGAAAACTCGATATAATACTAGTATAACAATTAAACAAGAACACGCAACTATGAACAAGCTTTTTACAGTTATTCTTATTCTTCTTTCTTCAGTGACCGTTCTTTTCGGTTCTGAAAAATATGATGAGGTTGAAGTTATTGCTTCTACTCTTTACCATGAAGCCCGTGGGGAAGGTATTGAAGGTATGGATGCTGTTGCTTCCGTTATCTATAATAGAGCTCACCAACCCCGTTGGAAAAAGCTCGGTCTTGCTGGAGTTTGCTTGCAAAAGAAACAATTCTCCTGCCACAATAAAGGATTCCTTTCTGCTAAGCCTAAAACGGTTGCTGATAAGAAAGCTTATGAATATTGTAAGGAGCTTGCTAATAAGATGGTCAATGGATCTTTCAAATCTACGGTTGGTAACGCTAATCATTATTGCACACTTAAATGTAATGTTTATTGGAAAAGCCAACTTAAAAACACGACGATCGTCAAGAATCACATCTTTGGAAGCCTCTGATGCATTATTCAAAGAAGGAACAAACCGCCCACCAGGACGATCCTGACGTTAATAATTAAATGTTTACAAATTCGAAAAACCCAGTATAATAGAATAACATAACAATTAAACAAAGAACACACAACATAAAGGAAATCGCAAATGAAAAAAATTATCAAACATCTCTTCAAAACTGTGATTGCTATGATTGTTATTGCCGCAGTTATGTCGGTTATGAGTGGCTGCTGCAATCGAACCCATTACGATCCTCGAATGAAACAGGTCGGTTGTGGCCTGTATGAAATTGATTGCAAATTCTGCCGATGAAAAACCTAAGTTTTATTGCTGAACTTCTTATTTGGTGCTTTATCTTTGCAAGTGTTATGACCTGTGTTGGAACTTGCGTAGAACGGCATGAAAAAGAATGTGAACAAATCACCGAACAAGCATGTTCAAGTTCTTCTTCAGATTCTTGATTTGGATTTGGATAATTTGCACACTAGTCTGGCTTCTGGGCCATTGTGCGGATGTTGGAAAAAGCATGAAAGAAAATACAATCACTTGTGAACAAAAATGAAATACGAATTATTGAAAGATCAAAGCATTGAATTAGCTAGTGGGACTGCATATCGAATCAAGGCTCTCAAAAGCTTTGGTAATGTGAAAAAAGGCGAGATTGGCGGTTATGTAGAATCCGAAGATAATCTTTCACAAGAAGGCGATTGCTGGATTAGTGATAACGCTATTGTATGCGTTGAAGCTGGCAACGACTAAAGATCGTTGCCATTCTGTGTAGCAATCACTTGACTACATTCCTGCTTCACAGAAGTCACTTGATCAGCCTCTA
>CAVIPP010000035.1:0-13392 GCA_963644615.1 Oscillospiraceae bacterium | reverse complement strand
ACTTGTAAGTAAAAATAACGATAATACGGATATAAATATTTTTTTATTTATTTTCATAATGTTGTAATTGAATCGCCCTTCTTATCAATAAAAGTATATTACTTTTTTATAAAAAAAAGAAAGTGTATAATGAAATCATTAATGAAAGGATGAATTATGAAAAGAGTTACAAATAGTGTTTATTATGTAGGCGTAAACGATCACAATATAGATTTGTTCGAAGGTCAATATGAGGTCCCTCATGGAATGTCTTATAACTCATATGTGATAAGTGATGAGAAGATTGCTATTATCGATTCTGTAGATATTCATTTTTTTGATGAATGGCTTAAAAATATTAATGAAGTTTTAAAAAATAAAAAACCAGACTATCTAGTTGTTGAGCATATGGAACCTGATCATTCCGCGAATATCATGGAGCTTTTAAAGGTCTATCCTGACACGATAGTTGTTGGAAATGCTCAAACATTTAAAATGATTAATCAATTCTTTCACCATGAAGTTAAGAATAAATTAGTGGTCAATAATGGTGATGTATTGGATTTAGGTAAACATAAACTCAATTTTGTTTTTGCGCCTATGGTTCACTGGCCAGAAGTAATGATGACTTTTGATTCTTTTGAAAATATTTTATTTTCTGCGGATGCGTTTGGAAAATTTGGTGCCTTAGATATTGATGAGGAATGGGCTTGTGAAGCTAGACGATATTATTTTGGTATTGTTGGTAAATATGGATTACAAGTCCAAAACGTTCTAGCAAAAGCAAAATCTCTTGAAATTAATACAATTTGTCCTTTACACGGTCCTATTCTGAGCGAAAATCTATCATATTATCTAGATCTATATAATACGTGGTCTTCTTATAAGAGTGAGTCAGAAGGCGTATTTATTGCTTATACGTCAGTTTATGGGCACACTAAAGAAGCCGTTTATTTACTTAAAGAAGCCCTTGAAAAAGAAGGCTGCAATAAGGTTGTAATTACGGATTTAGCTCGAGATTCAATGTCTGAAGCAGTTGAAGATGCTTTTCGATATGGAAAAATTGTTCTTGCAACAACCACATATAATTTAGAAATATTCCCTTTTATGTCTGATTTTATAACTAGACTGGTTGAACATGCTTGGCAAAATAAGAAAGTTGCAATAATTGAAAATGGTACATGGGCACCACAAGTTGAAAAAGTAATTAAAAATAAACTTATAGCGGCTAAAAACATCACTTATGTTGAACCTACTATAAAAATCATGTCATCAGTTGATGATTTGAATAAGGAGCAAATTAAGCTTTTAGCCAAAGAGCTAGTTAAATAATATGAAGGTCTTAATTGTTATTAATGGTTATAGAGTTTCTAGCGGAATAACTAATCAGGTTAATCGTTTAACCGAAGAATTTTTAAAGCGAAATATTGAAGTAGAAATTAAAAAAACCACAGAATTATTTGTATATATTGATGGTGAGAAAATATTATCTTCTCTTCCGAAATTTGATTTAGTTATTTATCTTGATAAAGATAGATACATAGCGAGAATGCTTGAAAAAGCAGGATATAGTGTTGTTAATTCATCAAAGGCAATAGAACTTTGTGATGACAAAATGCTTACGCATATAACTCTTGCTAATTATGGTATTAAAATGCCATTAACACTATCTTCACCTTTATGTTTTAACGATGATGGAAACCGTGATTTTATTAAAGAGGTTGAAACTAAATTAACTTTTCCACTTATCATTAAAGAAAATTATGGTTCTTTAGGCAAACAAGTTTATCTAGTAAATAATCATCAAGAATTGGTTGAATTGTCAGAAAAACTTATACACGTTAATCATATTTATCAGCAATTTATTTCTTCAAGCAAAGGTAAAGATTACCGAATCATTGTTATAAATCATAAGGTTGTTGCGTATATGAAAAGAGAAAATAAACATTCATATTTGTCTAACCTTGCTAGTGGTGGAACTTCCTCAATTGTTAATCTCCCTCAATCATATTTAGATATCGCTATCAAAGCTAGTGAAATACTTGGTCTTGATTATTGTGGTGTTGATATTCTTGAAGGAGAAAACAATGAACCTATTCTTTCTGAAGTTAATTCGAATGCTTTTTTTGAAGGAATTGAGAAAACAACAAATATCAATGTAGCGGGTGCATATGTTGATTATTTACTTACTAAATTAAGAAAAAATCAAAAATGATTTTTGAATAATAGATTAAATGTAATAAAATATTGAATGTATGAATACGATAAATAAAGAAATTTTAAACAAGAATTATTACGAAAGATTCTCCGAAGAAGCAACTCACTATATAGATTGTGGTGGTCGTTTTGAAATACTTGGTAATCATACAGATCACAATCATGGTCTATGTATTGTTGGTGCATGTAATCTTCTTATTGGTGCTTCAATTAAAAAAAGACCTGATGACATTATTTATATTGTTTCAAAAGGTTACAAGGATATTTGTGTTGATATTAATGATTTATCATTAGAAGAAGGCGAACTTGGTTCTTCTAGTGCGTTAGTTAAAGGTATCGTTGAATATTTAACTGCTCGCGGATATAAGTGTGGTGGATTTAATGCTTATCTTGATTCAGATATTAAATCAGGTATTGGTGTATCCTCTTCTGCAGTGTATGAAATTATTATCGGTGACATAATTAATGTTTTATACAATAAAGGTAGCATTGATAAAATGACTCTTTGCAAAGCTGGGCAATATGCTGAGAACAAATTTTTTGGCAAAAAGAGTGGTCTTTTAGATCAAATTGCTGTCTGTTATGGCGGAGTTAATGTTATTGACTTTGCAGATATTAATAATCCAAAAGTTATAAATGTTGATTTTCCATTCGATGATTTGCATTTTGTTTTGCTTGATACTGGTGGTTCACATACTGATTTATCTGATTATTATTCAGCAATTCCTGAAAGTATGTTTACTGTCGCGAATCATTTTAGAAAGAATTTCCTCCGCGAAGTAAAACAAAGTGAATTTGATGAAGAAGTGAAAGAAGAAAAAGAGCATCATCATCAACATTTTGAAGTGGTTGATGAACATCGTGCGACACATTTCTTTTTAGAAAATAAGCGAGTTCTTGATGCGTTTAAAGCTCTTAAGAACAATGATGAAGAAACATTTTTACAAAAAATTAATGAGTCTCAACATTCGTCTCAAAATAATTTATTTAATACCCAAGTAGAAGATCAGTATGCTGGTTCTCCTCAAGAAGCAGTTGATTTCGCAAACGCATATTTAACTGATGGTGCTTGCAAAATTAATGGTGGTGGTTTTGCTGGTTCAGTAATTTGCTTTGTTAGAGATAGCGAATTTGAATCATTTACTAAAAAAATGCAAGATAGATTTGGAAAAGATAATGTTATCGAACTCTTTTTAAAAAAAGAAGGCGTTACAGAACGCTAATCAATAATTTGTTTAATAACATCTATTACATTTTCTCTAAATACTAATTCGGCTCTACTATCTAAGTATGTAGGGCTTTTATTTATAATCACTATATGTTTACCACTAAAGTAAGATGGGATTCCAGCTGCAGGATAAACCAATAGTGATGAGCCAATTATTAACATTAAATCAGCTTTTTGAGTTTCTCTTATTGAATTAATAATATCGTTTTCATTTATTCCTTCGTTAAATAAAACAACATCTGGTTTAATAATTCCTCCACACGAATCACATTTTGGCACTCCAACATAGTTTAAAATATAATCCAGTGAGAATTGTTTGAGACAATTTAAACACGCATTTCTATTAACACTACCATGGAATTCAATCACATTCTTCGAGCCGGCTTTTGAGTGTAATCCATCAATATTTTGTGTGATTATTGTGACGTTATGATTATTTTCTAGTTGTTTTAAATATAGATGGGCAATATTAGGTTTAGCGTTTTTATAAACCATTTGTTCTTTATAAAACTTATAAAATTTTTCAGTATTATTATAAAAAAAGTCATGTGAAACGATCGTTTCATAATCATACCCATATTTGTTAATTAAATCTTTATTATTAATGATTCCACTTGATGAACGAATATCTGGAATACCACTTGGAGTAGATATGCCCGCTCCAGTGATGACAACAATATTTTTCGAACTATTAATGATTTCCTTAAGTTTGTCGATATTATTCATTTTTCACATTCGCCCTTTAAAGTTGTGGCTACTTTATTTTGTATTTCTTCACCTAACAATTTTTTTATTATTGCTAGAGCAAAATTAATTGAGTATTGCATTGATCGTGCTGTAATTATATTTCCATCAACTTCAACTTCATTTCCGGTGAAATTTCCTTCGAATCCTTTATTAAAACCAGCAAAACATGTATATTTTTTGCCTTTTAATAATCCATACTTTCCTAATATTGATGGTGCGGCACATATTGCACAGATAAGTTTGTTGTTATTATAAAAGTCCAACAATATTTTTTTCACTTCTAAAGAATCTTTGAGATTTTGTGTTCCTTTTCCTCCACCAGGAAGAATTAAAAAATCAAATGTCGATGAATCTTTGATATCTTTTAATAATGTGTCGGCTATTATATTGACCCCAAAGGACGACATTACAATGTTATTACCACTAATAGATGCAGTCGTAATATTTATTCCAGAGCGAATTAAAACATCTCTAGTTGTTAAAGCTTCTGTGTCTTCAAATCCATTTGCGAGTAATATTAATCCGTGCATATTTTATAACCTCTTCTTTAGATTATTTTATTATTTTTTGGTAATATTTTTAAGGATACATATATGAAATTAATTAAATTTATACCTTTAGTGACTATTTTGTGTTTATTTGGATGTAACAATGATTCATCTATAAATACAAATAAGAATGATGACGTTAATAATAACGATAATTCAAACAATAATGGCTCATCTAGTAGTGAAACTACTTCAAAAGCAGAATTAATAAATAACTGGACTTATTCTTCTGGAACGGAATTTAAAAGTGAAGAGAATCGTAATAAACTCCTTCAAACTTTTAATACTTCCTATGAAGGATTAGTGACGAATTTTGAAAGTGAGAATCTTTATTCTAATCCAAATGATGCGGATGGTTCGTCTGAAAAGCCTTATAGAATGACACTTGGTAGTCAAAAAGCTGCTGGAACATTAAAATTTAATTTTTCAAAATCTATTAAAAAGATTACAACAATTGCATCGGGTTACACTAAATACACCTATGCATCTAACGAAACTACAAATCTAAGTGTCAAACTTGGTGATGCAATAAATAGTGCAACAACTTCGCCAAATGTTGATTCAACTTTTATAGTAAGTTTTGCTAATGGTTCCACAGTTTCTACATTTTCAACTGTTATTGATGAATCTGCTAGTGGATATCGAGCATTTATAAAAAGTATTGTTGTTGAATGGTAAAAATAAAAGTTCTAGTTTTGCGCTAGAACTTAAATTAATTAATAAATATTTAATTAGAATTTGCGATTTGCAAAGGCTTTGACTCCAAGGAATTGGCTATCTTCACCAAGTTCTTCTTCAATTCTAAGAAGTTGGTTATATTTTGCCATACGATCTGTTCTTGAAGCAGAACCGGTTTTGATTTGTCCAGAATTAACCGCAACTGCTAAATCAGCAATAGTTGTGTCTTCTGTTTCACCTGAACGGTGGCTAACCATGCAAGTATAACCATTTGATTGTGCAAGTTTAATAGCATCGAGAGTTTCTGTTAATGTTCCAATTTGATTAACTTTAATTAAAACACTATTACCGACACCATTCACAATGCCTTTGCGGATAAAATCTGGGTTAGTAACAAATAAATCATCACCAACAAGTTGAATTATCTTTCCTAAACGTTCTGTAAGTTTCTTCCAACCTTCCCAATCGCTTTCAGCTAGACCATCTTCGATTGTAACAATTGCTGGATAATCTTTGACGAGTTTTTCTAAGAAGGCAATCATTTCATCTGTTGTTTTCTTACCTTCGCCAGATTTAACTAGATTATAGACACCATTACCTTCATAGAATTCACTAGAAGCAACGTCCATACCTAAGAAAATTTGTTCTCCTAATTTATATCCTGCTTTTTCAACTGCTTCTGCAATTAACGCTAATGGTTCTTCGTTACCATTTTTACATGAAGGAGCAAACCCACCTTCATCACCAACACCAGTCTCATAACCGTGAGCTTTAACAACTTTTTGTAAAGCGTGGAATATTTCGGTTCCTGCTCTAAGTGCTTCTTTAAATGTTGTAAATCCTGCAGGAATAATAAAGAATTCTTGGAAATCGACACTTGATTGTGCGTGTGCACCACCATTAATAACATTCATGCATGGTGTAGGAATTGTTTTTCCATTTGTGCCACCAATATATCTATATAGTGGCATACCAAGTGATTGAGCAGCTGCTCTAGCAACTGCAAGTGAAACGCCAAGAATTGCATTTGCGCCTAAATTCTTTTTGAAAGGTGTTCCGTCAAGCTTTAACATAGTGCGATCAATTAATACTTGATCAGTTGCTTCAAGTCCTTCGACTTCTGGAGCGATTTTCGTATTTACGTTTTCAACTGCTTTTAAGACGCCTTTGCCAAAATATCTACTTTTGTCTCCATCTCTAAGCTCTAAAGCTTCTGATTCGCCTGTTGATGCTCCTGATGGAACAATTGCACTCGCTTTTGTCCCGTCATCAAGCCACACTTCTACTTCGACAGTAGGATTGCCTCTTGAATCAAGAACTTCACGACCATGTACTTTAATAATTTTAGCCATTTAATTATTTCTCCTTTTATGAACACAAAAATTATACAAAATAAATAAAAAAAGTTAATTAATTTTTAATTAATTCGCTTTGGGGCGACTATTAACAATTATTCATTTTCTAATATTTTCTTTTCCTTCTAAGGACATTAACAAATGAAAATATAGATATAAAAGATACGCTGACGATTGAAATTGTTAACATTGTATTATTGTTTTGTTCGCTTAATTTGATTCTTGCGACAGAACTTGTATTTCTTCCGATATAATCGTCGTATTGAACAGAATATATATTATATTTAGAAATAATATAATCATATCTTATAATCGCCTTTTCAACATTAGTTCCATATTCGTTTCCAGTTGCATTCTGTAAGACATTTTTATCATCTATTTTTTTATATATTTTATTTGTTAATGTCCATTTATCATTTGATGGTGGAGTCTTTCCATTATCGCAAGTAATGTTATTCAAAAATGATAACGCCCAATACTCACTATCTATTTTTGAAGTTACTGTTACATTGATTGAAAATTCTAGAACATCATTACCTGCATAACCATTCAATGTTGTTGTGCCTTCGCCAGTTGCTGTGACAATTCCGTTTTCAAATGTACATATATTATTATCATTCGATTCTGCTTCATATTCATCTTCCGATAATGTTTTGGTTGTACCATCATCATAATGTCCGACTAAAGTTAAATTTGACGTTTCTCCAACTGCTAATGTAATTGATTCTGGATCAGATGTTACACTTATTAGAGAAGCCCTATCTTCTAAAAATTTTTCAATATTTATAGACCCATGACCCGCCCAATTAGAATACAAACTACTACTGTCATCAATTTCGTCACACGAAGCATAAAGTGCTGATTCAATTTCACTAGGCGTTGCATCTGGATGTTTTTGTTTATATAAAGCTATTGCACCAGTAACTATCGGAGCGGAAAATGATGTTCCACTCGTGGATTTATAACTCGTATCACTATCCTTATTAGCGACATATACGTATCCAGGCGCTACCAAATCAATCGTTGTGCCATAGTTAGAAAAACCTGCCTTGCTATTTTTGTCGTTTTCCGAAAAAGAACCAACATTTATGACATGATAATTACTTCCAGGATATGAAGGCTCATCAGTGTTATAGTTTCCAGCAGCGGCGACAAGTGTAATTCCCTTGTCATAACATTTATTTATATATGAAGATAAAATAGTTGAGCAACCACTAGACGCTGGCATTGTTGAGCCATTATATGTAACGTTTTTTTCATAGGCCTGAAAAGACAAATTGATTATATCGACTTCATTTTCGATGCAGTCTTGTAGAGCACATTGTATCGCACCCCATTGGTAACCATTGGAACTATTTGTAACTTTATAAATATATAAATCGACATTGGGTGCTATTCCTAAGCCGCCTACATTATTAATTGCTGCTGCTATTGTTGCGGCTACATTTGTGCCATGTCCATATGAATCATCAATGTAGTTATAACCATGACTGCTAGCTTTGTAATAAACCCATTTATTTGATTGATATTCATAATATTTTGATGTTCCATTTATAGTTGTTAAATTATCAACCATAAAGTCCTCGTGGTCATAATTAATACCTGAATCTATGACGGCAACTTTGACATTATCTCCTCTATAATTTTCCCAAGTGTCATTGATATTCAAATAATTAAAGGTTTTTTCACACTGAGTGTTATAGTTAGTTTCATTAATTGCTTTTGTTTCATAATCCGCCGAATAAAAGATAGTATCATTTTGAATAGTATTTATTGGGGCAAAATGTATTGATGAAGAAATAAGAGCAAGATAAGTAATAAGTATTAACGATTTCATATTTATTTAATGTATTTGAGTAATTGTTTTTTCTTAGTGGCACTTAAAAAAGAAGCATTAATTGAATTGAGAGAAATTTGTTTAACTTCATCAATAGTTAAGCCAATTTTTTTAAGAAGCATATATTCTTTTTTAAGAGTTGTATGACTAACTGTTGGATCATCTGTGTTAATTGTTACAATTACACCCTTATTTAAAAGATATTTAATAGGCAATTCATCAAATGATGCAACTGCTTTGGTATCTATGTTACTTGTTGGGCATATTTCAAGCGGTATTTTGTGCTTAGTTATAAAGTCCACTAATGCATCATCTTCTACTATATGAATACCGTGACCTATTCTATTAGCGCCCATATTAATTGCACATTTTACTGACATAGCTCCACTTGCTTCACCTGAGTGTATTGTAAATGGAATATTTAACTTTTTGGCAAGCTTAAATTCGTCAATAAACATTTCGTTAGGAAAAAGAGATTCTGCCCCTGCTAAATCAATTGCAACAACTCCTTTATTTAAGTATCTACGAGCGATATTCACTGTTTTAATATTTGCTTCTTTAGTGTTATCTCCTCTCATTAAACATAAAATGAGATTTGACTTAATTTTATATAACTTCTCGCCTCTTTTTAGTGCTTTGACAATAATTTTTACCACGTTATCGATGCTAAGTCCTTTTATAGTTGATAATTGTGGTGCCATTCTAATTTCGCTATATATAATCCCCTGCTTTGAAAGTTTTTTGAGTAGGTCGAGCATTGCGGTAGTAAGTCCATATTCAGTTTGTAATACTAGATTAGGTAAATCAAAACATGTTAAGTATTCGTTTAATGATTGGCAATTTTTAGGAACAATCAAATATTTTTGAAGTTCTTTTGTGGTGTATGTAGGGAGGATAACCCCTTCTTTTTTGGCTATTTTAATAATCGCATTAGCTGAAAGTGCTCCATCGAGATGAAGATGGAGATCAACCAGTGCGTAATCAGTATATTTTTTCATTATAATTCCGTCAGTAATTATATCTTTTTTACAATACAATTGGAAAAATAACGTTTAGATATCTAGAATATTGCTTGGAGGAAATTCTATGCAAGCTATTGATAAAAACAATTTACAAAAAATATTAAATTCTTATCGCAAGGATAAATCTTCAACAATTGCTAGACACGCACTTGGTGAACAAGATATTTATACTGTTGCTTCGTCTAAAGATTCAGCCAAAGAAATGGATTTTAATTTCTCAACAAATGTTAAAACTTTGCCTGTTACAAACCAAAAAGCAAGCGGACGTTGTTGGATTTTTGCTGCTACGAACGTTTTAAGAGAGGATATTGCTAAAAGATGTAATCTCTCTAATTTTGAATTATCGCAAAGCTACATTGCTTTTTATGACAAACTTGAAAAAGCCAATTTAGCATTAGAAATTTTGATCGAACTAATTGATGAAGATTATGATGACCGTGCACTTCAGTTTATTCTTCAAAGTGGGATTGGCGATGGTGGACAATGGGATATGTTCGTTAACATTGTTAAAAAATATGGAGTTTGTCCAAAAAATGTATATCCTGAAACGTTTACATCTAGTAATACCAGATATATTAATTCGCTTATAAATGTTGAGATTAGAAAATTTGCAAGTGAATCACGTAAAGTAAAAAAGGAATCTGGTATCGAGGAAGTGTATAAACTAAAAGAGGCTTATATATCTAGATTTTATAAAGCTTTAGTGTCATGTTATGGTCTACCACCAGAAAAATTTGAATTTGAATATACAGATTCTACTGGAAAATATCATCTAGAAAAAAATCTAAATCCTATGAAATTTTTTGACAAATATGTAGGTGAAAGTATTGATGATTATGTTAGCGTTATAAACGCTCCAACACCAACTAAACCATTTAATAAATCATATACCGTTAAATATTTAGGCAATGTCGTTGGTGGTAAGATAGTTAAACATCTTAATTTACCAATTGAGCGACTAAAAGAACTTTGCATTGCTCAACTTAAGGATGGACATATTGTTTGGTTTGGTAGTGATGTTGGTGCGTATCGAAACAATAATATTGGTTCGTGGGACGATACTGCCTATGACTTTAAATCATTATTAGATTTGGATTATAAAATGGAGAAAGGCGAAAGTCTTGATTTTCGTGCCTCTGCTATGACTCACGCAATGTGCATAACTGGCGTCAATATAAAAAACGGAGTCCCAACTAAATGGAAAATTGAAAATTCTTGGGGAGAAAGTGGCGCTAATAAAGGCTATTACATGATGTCAGGGTCATTTTTTGATCAATACACTTATCAAGCAGTTATAAATAAAAAATATCTAACAAAAGAAGAACTCGCTATTTATAATGCTACACCTATTGAATTAAAACCTTGGGATCCAATGGGTTCATTAGCAGATTAAATATTTGATAAATAACATTTGTGATATATTATTAAAAAAAGAGGTTATAAATATGCATAAATTAGTATTAATTAGACATGGTGAATCTGAATGGAATAAACTCAATTTATTTACAGGTTGGACCGATGTTGAATTATCAGAAAAAGGTGTTCAAGAGGCACATCGTGCTGGTAAAACACTTAAAGAACAAGGCTATGATTTTGATGTAGTTCATACTTCATTATTAAAAAGAGCTATTCATACAATGAATAATGTTTTATTTGAACTCGATCGTGAATGGTTACCAGTTTATAAGTCTTGGAGACTTAATGAACGTCATTATGGTGCTTTACAAGGATTAAATAAAGCTGAAACTGCTGCTAAATATGGTGAAGATCAAGTAAAAATTTGGAGACGTTCATATGATTGTCCTCCTCCAGCACTTGATCCAAAAGACGAAAGAAATCCTGCCTTACAAGCACAATTTAGAGATGTAGATCCAAAAGATCTTCCTTTACATGAGTCACTTGAAATGACAGTTGCTCGTGCTGTTCCATATTTCGAAGAAGTTATTAAACCTGAAATGGAAGCTGGTAAGCGTGTGTTAATTGTCGCTCACGGTAATTCACTTCGTGCCCTTGTTAAATACTTTGATAACATGAAAAACGAAGAAATTGTAGGCGTTAATATTCCTACTGGTGTTCCACTTGTGTATGAATTTGACGATAATATGAAGGCAATTAAACATTATTATTTAATGGATGAAGCTGAACTTAAAAAGCAAATGGAAGCAGTTGCCAATCAAGGTAAAGCAAAATAAGTTATCAAATGAAAGACTTGAAGTTATAATCGCTTCAAGTTTTTATTTTAATTTCTTTTCTTTTTGGTACACATCCATCTGCTGAGAGACGCTCAATTCTTTGAATTGAGACATATATAAATTAAAGTATTTGCCTTTTTTTGCCATTAATTCTTTATGTGAGCCATCTTCGATAATTAGTCCATTATCCATTAAAAGTATTCTTTGACAATTAACAATTGTGGATAGTCTATGAGCAATAATTATCGATGTTCTTCCTTTGAGAATTTTATCTAGTGCTTTTTGGACAATTGTTTCGCTTTCTGTATCAATGGAAGAAGTTGCTTCATCTAATATTAATATTTTTGGATTTTTTAATATTGCTCTAGCAAATGAGATTAGTTGTTTTTGCCCAACTGATAGTTGGTTTCCTCCATCATATAAATATGTGTTATATCCATCTTTTTGTTTCATTATAAAATCATGCATTCCCACTAGTTTAGCGGCAGTAATTATCTCTTCATCAGTTGCGTTTTCTTTTCCATAGGCAATATTTTCCTTATACGTTGCAGAGAAAACGAATGGATTTTGTTGGATATAACTGATTGAATTTCTAAGCCAACCAACCGACCTAAGTTCATATGGAATATCATCAATCAAAATAACACCCGAGGTTGGTTTATAAAATCTACATAATAAGTTAACAGTTGTTGTTTTTCCACTTCCTGTTTCACCAACAATCGCGACACTGCTACCTTTAGTGATGTGTAAATTTAGATTATGTATGACTTCTATTCCTTTTTGATATGAAAAGCTAATGTTTTTAAATTTAATATCACCTTTAATTGGTTCATATGCTTCAAATTTTGGATTTAATAATGTCCCATATTTTTCTATAACTTCTTTACTATCCTCTAAATCAGGAACCTCATTAATTAAAGAAACTATTTTTTCGGCACTTGCTTGATTAGCCACAAATTCATTATATAGTTCAGACAAATCCGCAAATTGTGAATATATATGTTCAACAGAGTTGGAGAATAAGACGAATATACCAGCGTCTATAACTAATCCCGCTATAAAGCCTTGTTGACCATCAAGAACTGGATAGCAAATTAAAATTAAACCAGCGACAGTAAAATATGAAATTAGGTTAACAAATGGCCCAAAAAATGATTGAAGGGTGATTGCTTTTTTATATTTTTGTCTAATGTCTTCGACAACATCTTCGGCTTCTTTATAAACGTTATCTTCAATTGCAAGTGTTTTTATTGTAGCGGTGCCATTGATACATTCACTAAGCCATCTAACATAGTTTGAATAGGCGTTTCTAGCTCGACGGTGAAATTTTAGTAAGAAATATTGAAATATCGGTGTTGCGATAATTATTAGAGGTGTCGTTGCTAAAATTATTAATGATAATTGCCACGATTTTGAAAACATTGTTATAAGTAAGAAAATTATTTCGAATAAAGTCCAAAAAATTCTTAATATACCCCACGCAAGCATTTCACTTACTGAAGATGTATCGTTTTGCATCCTTGCTATTAACCATCCAGCAGGTGTCTTATCAAAATAAGAAAATGACAATTGTTGTACTTTTTCAAATG